>BQJM01000004.1 GCA_021604705.1 marine bacterium B5-7
TAGTACTGTAAATATTTTCAGCATCCTTGTCAATTATCTACTCTTGAAAAATGCTTTTTTACTCTCACATAGATGTTAGTGAATTATTTGTGAGTCCAAACAGATGCTATAGGAGAAAAAGACGGTGAAAGACGAATTTGATGAAGATATCGAAGAAGAAAAGCCGGTAGAAGCCGATAATGAGACGGTGACGACGGATGAGAATGGTCAGATCCAAGAGGATTGCGACGCGAAGATTGCTGCTATCCAGCAAGAAGCAGATAAAAAGGTTCTTTATGCCTTAGCGGACAAAAAAAATGCGCTGGACCGTGCGGAGCGTGATATCGCCAAAGCGCGTAAATACGCCTTGGATAATATTGCTGAAGAGCTCTTAACGGTGATTGATAGCCTTGAACAAGGCTTGGCGGTAGAGCTTGATGACTCAGAGACCGCAAAAAGTCTTCATGAAGGACTTGAGCTTACCTTGTCTATCTTATTGAAAACATTAGAGAAATATGGCGTGAAGCCGATTGATCCCGCTGGTGAGCCCTTTGATCCCAATTTTCACGAGGCAGTGAGCATGCAGCCGAATGCAGAGGTCGACGCGAATACAGTATTGATCGTATTCCAGAAGGGTTACTTGCTACACGACCGCGTGATACGTCCAGCTCGTGTTGTAGTCAGCAGTCAGGCTTGAAAAAACACAAAGAATCCCCAAATAACAGTTATCAGAATTTTAGGAGACAATCATGGCAAAAATTATCGGTATTGATTTAGGTACAACCAACTCATGTGTAGCGGTTATGGAGGGTGATAAAGCCCGCGTGATCGAGAATAAAGAGGGTGCGCGTACGACGCCATCCGTCGTGGCCTTCACTGAGGATGGTGATGTATTGGTGGGTAAACCCGCTGATCGTCAACGTGTCACGAATCCAACACGTACAGTGTATGGCGCGAAGCGTCTAATTGGGCGTCGCTTTTCAGACAAAGCTGTACAAAAAGATAAAGATTTAGTGCCGTTCAAGATTATTGAAGCTGATAACAAAGATGCTTGGGTGCAAATTGGTGACAAAAAAATGGCGCCACCACAAATTTCTGCTGAAGTGTTGCGTAACATTAAAGAGTCAGCGGAAGCCTATCTTAACGAAAAGGTCACTGAAGCAGTGATTACTGTGCCAGCTTATTTTAACGATGCACAACGTCAAGCGACAAAAGATGCGGGGCGTATTGCTGGTTTAGAAGTAAAGCGTATTATCAATGAGCCAACGGCTGCAGCCTTGGCGTACGGCATGGATAAAAAAGAAGGCGATCGTAAAGTGATTGTTTACGATTTGGGTGGTGGTACCTTCGACGTGTCCGTCATTGAGATTGTTGATTTAGACGGCGAACATCAATTTGAAGTGTTGGCAACGAATGGTGACACCCACTTAGGTGGTGAAGATTTTGATTTGCGTCTAATCGATTACTTGGTAGAAGAATTCAAGAAAGAAAGTGGTTTTGACTTAAAAAATGATGCCATCGCATTGCAGCGTTTAAAAGAAGCAGCAGAAAAAGCGAAAATTGAATTATCTTCTACACAACAAACAGAAGTGAATTTGCCGTATATTACGGCAGATGCTTCTGGACCAAAACACTTAAACATTAAAGTGACACGTGCAAAATTTGAATCCTTGGTTGAAGATTTAGTTGAGCGTAGCTTGACGCCATGCCGTACCGCGCTTAGCGATGCCGGTTTAAAACTCAATGAAATTGACGATGTGATTTTGGTCGGTGGTCAAACACGTATGCCGAAAGTGCAAGATGCGGTAAAAGATTTATTTGGCAAAGAACCGCGTCGTGATGTGAACCCTGATGAGGCGGTTGCTGTCGGTGCGGCCATTCAGGCTGCTGTTTTGTCTGGTGATGTGAAAGATGTGTTGTTGTTAGATGTGACACCATTATCCTTGGGAATTGAAACCATGGGTGGTGTGATGACGAAACTCATTGAGAAAAACACCACGATTCCAACCAAAGCAAATCAAGTGTTTTCTACTGCAGATGATAATCAAACGGCTGTGACGATTCATGTGCTACAAGGTGAGCGTGAGATGGCTTCTGCCAACAAGTCACTGGGTCGTTTTGATTTATCAGATATTCCACCAGCATCACGAGGCACACCACAAATCGAAGTGAACTTTGATATTGATGCCAACGGTATTTTGAATGTATCTGCAAAAGATAAAGCAACGGGCAAAGAGCAATCGATTATCATTAAGGCATCAGGTGGTTTATCTGATGATGAAGTGGAAAAAATGGTGAAAGATGCGGAAGCAAATGCAGAAGCAGATAAAGAATTCCATGAGCTAGTGACTGTGCGTAATACTGCGGACCAAATGATTCATGCGACAGAAAAATCACTGAAAGATTTGGGCGAGCAGGTTGAAGCTGATGAACGCAGCAAAATTGAAGCAGCGATTAGCGACTTAAAAGAAGCCATGAAAGAGGGTGACAAAGCTGATATTGAAGCGAAAACACAAACTTTAACGGAAGCTTCCGGTAAAATAGCTGAGCGTGCCTATGCTGCGCAACAGCAAGAAGCTGGCGCGGGTGGTGAAGCACCACAAGGCGAACAGCCTGCCGATGATAACGTTGTCGATGCTGAATTTGAAGAAGTCGATAAAGACGAGAAGGAATAATACTCTGCTGTCATCCCGCGCTTGACGCGGGATCTCCATGTAGTACCGCAGTACTATCAGGAGATTCCGGCTCAAGGCCGGAATGACAACTGTCTAGGATCACAAACATTGGAATAAAATTGCATCATGAGCAAACGTGATTATTATGAAATTCTTGGCGTCGACAAAAACGCTGATGAAGCCACGCTAAAAAAAGCGTTCCGTAAGTTAGCGATGAAGTATCATCCCGATCGTAATCCGGATGACAATACCGCTGAAGATAAGTTTAAAGAAGTCAAAGAAGCTTACGACATGTTAAGCGATCCCCAAAAGCGTCAAGCTTACGATCAATATGGTCATGCTGCGGCTGATCAAATGGGTGGGTTCGGCGGCGGTGGCGGCGGATTTGGTGGTGGTGGTTTTAGCGATGTCTTCGGTGATATCTTTAACGACATGTTTGGTGGACGTGGTGGTGGCGGACAGCAAGCACAGCGCGGCGCTGATTTACGTTATGATATGGAAGTAACGCTAGAACAAGCAGTCTTTGGTACGGAAGAAAAAATTCGTATTCCTGTCACCGCTAACTGCGATACTTGTTCTGGTAGTGGCGCTAAGCCAGGCACAAAGCCTGAAACTTGTTCCGACTGCAAAGGCCATGGTCAAGTTCACATGCAGCAAGGTATTTTTACCGTGCAGCAAGCGTGTCCTAGCTGTCGTGGTACGGGCCAACGCATTAAAAACCCCTGTACGTCTTGTCGTGGACAAGGGCGTGTACGAAAACAAAAAACTTTGTCTGTTAAAATTCCTGCCGGTGTGGATGATGGCGATCGCGTTCGTTTATCTGGTGAAGGTGAAGCGGGTGGCATGGGTGGCCCATCAGGTGATTTATATGTACAGATTTACGTAAAAAAACATGCTGTCTTTAAGCGTGAGGGTAATGATCTTTACTGCGAGGTTCCCATTACGTTTACTTGTGCGAGCTTGGGTGGCGAGATTGTTGTGCCAACACTAAGCGGCGAAGTTAAGTTAAAAATCCCAACCGAAACCCAGAGTGGAAAATTATTTCGTCTGCGTAATAAGGGCGTTAAATCTGTTCGCAGCGGTAGCGTGGGTGATTTGTTATGTCGTGTGATGGTGGAAACGCCGATAAAGTTATCGACAGAGCAGCAGAAACTATTGCGTCAATTCCAAGAATCATTAGATAATGACGATGTGTCACATTCACCCAAATCACGATCTTGGTTTGATAACGTTAAACGATTTTTTCAAGGTAGCCACTAATGGAACGTATCCCTTTAACTGTATATGGTGCTGAAAAATTAAAAGATGAGCTGGAACACCGCAAACGTGTTGAACGGCCGGCAATCATCAAAGCAATTGCGGAAGCGCGAGAGCATGGCGATTTAAAAGAAAATGCGGAATATCATGCTGCTCGCGAGCAACAAAGTTTCGCAGAAGGGCGCATTCAAGATTTAGAAGGTAAGTTATCCTTGGCGCAAGTGATTGATGTGACTAAGATGGAAAATAATGGTCGTGTTATTTTTGGTGCGACAGTGCATTTGATTCGGCTTGATGATGATGCTGAAGTAAAGTATCAGATTGTGGGCGCAGACGAGGCCAGCGTTGAACATAACAAAATTTCTTATCAATCACCGATTGCACGTGGTTTGATTGGTAAAGAAGAAGGTGAGTCAGTTAACATTCAAGCGCCAGGCGGAGAAGTTGCCTACGAAATTGCGGAAGTTGAGTACGTTTGAAAAAAACCTCTAAAAGCAGCAAACGTTGGTTGAAAGAACATTTCAACGATCCTTTCGTTAAAAAAGCGCAGGCAGAAGGCTATCGCTCTCGTGCTGCGTATAAACTCATTGAAATTCAAGAAAAAGATAAGCTGATTAAGCAAGGGATGCGCGTGGCAGATTTGGGTGCTGCCCCCGGTGGTTGGGCGCAGTTGTTAGTCAAATGGGTCGGGCATAAAGGACATGTTGTTGCAATGGATTTACTGGCAATGGATAGCATTGTTGGTGTAGATTTTCTGCAAGGTGATTTTTTGGAAGATGCGGTACTAGCGCAACTAACGGATATGTTTAAGGGAGAAAAGCTCGATGTGATTGTCTCGGATATGGCGCCGAATACATCGGGTGTAAAAGAAACCGACCAATCGCGTTCAATGTTGTTGTGCGAGTATGCGATGGATTTTGTACAGCAACAATTACGTGAGGGTGGTTCTTTCTTAATCAAGACTTTTCAGGGAGAAGGCTGGGATGCTTACTTGAAACTCATGCGACAGGCCTTTACCAAGGTGGTGGTGCGCAAACCTGAAGCATCTCGTGGTCGTTCACGTGAAGTTTATTTGTTAGCGCGTGGTTTTCGTGCGGAGAATTCTGTAAACTGACCACCATCTTTGATGTGGCGCTGTCATCCTGCACTTGAGTTGGGATCTTTTTCGGTGGCGTTGTCATCCCGCACTTGATGCGGGATCCCCATCGGATACTTGTGTATTGATTCGGAAGGGCAAACCTTAACTAAAACGGAAAACTTATGGCAAGAAATTTATTCGTCTGGATCCTTATCGCTGTCGCGATGATCTTCTTTTTCAGCAACTATGACGGGCACCCTCGTGCGCAAGAAAAGTTGACCTATTCTAATTTTATTAAGCGTGTAGCCGATGGCCAAGTGCATTCGGTGACGATTGCTGACCGTACCATTACGGGCCTGACGCAAGATCATAAATCATTCCGTACTTATTTGCCGTTACCCGATCAATACTTATTGCCTGATCTTATTAAGAAAGGCGTAGAAGTCAGCGGCCAAAAACCACAGCAACAAAGTTTGTTGATGAGCATCTTTATCAATTGGTTCCCGATGTTGTTGCTTATTGGTGTCTGGATTTTCTTTATCCGTCAAATGCAAGGCGGCGGCGGTGGTGGTGGTCGTGGTGCGATGTCATTCGGACGTTCGCGCGCACGCTTGCTGAGTCAAGATCAGGTGAAAGTGACGTTTAAAGATGTTGCAGGTTGTGACGAAGCAAAAGAAGAAGTGGCTGAATTAGTCGATTTCTTGAAAGATCCGCATAAATTCCAAAAACTCGGTGGCAAGATTCCACGGGGTGTATTGTTAATGGGGCAACCTGGTACGGGTAAAACCTTGCTGGCGAAAGCTGTTGCGGGTGAAGCGAAGGTACCATTTTTTACTATTTCAGGCTCTGACTTTGTTGAGATGTTTGTGGGTGTCGGCGCATCACGTGTGCGAGACATGTTTGAGCAAGCGAAAAAACAAGCGCCTTGTATTATTTTCATCGATGAAATTGATGCGGTAGGGCGTCATCGTGGCGCGGGTGTAGGCGGTGGACATGACGAGCGTGAGCAAACACTCAACCAACTATTAGTAGAAATGGATGGCTTTGATGGTCATGAAGGGGTGATTGTGGTGGCGGCAACAAACCGTCCAGACGTCTTGGATCCTGCTTTATTGCGACCAGGTCGTTTTGATCGCCAAGTAGTCGTGGGTTTGCCGGATATCCGTGGACGCGAACATATTCTTAAAGTGCATATGCAAAAAGTGCCTTTGGCGGATGATGTTGAGCCCGTGCTGATTGCGCGTGGCACACCAGGTTTCTCAGGTGCAGATTTAGCAAACCTGGTCAATGAAGCTGCCTTGTTAACCGCGCGAGCCAATGAACGCACGGTGACGATGGCTAAATTCGAGCAAGCCAAAGATAAAATTATGATGGGTGCAGAGCGGCGCTCTATGGTGATGAGTGACGATGAGAAAAAGCTGACAGCGTATCACGAGGCAGGACATGCCATTGTTGGTTTGTCAGTGCCGGATCATGATCCCGTTTATAAAGTGACGATTATTCCTCGTGGTCGTGCTTTGGGTGTGACGATGTTCTTGCCGGAAAGCGATCGTTACAGTCATTCTAAGCAACGTTTAGAAAGCCAATTGTCTAGCTTGTTTGGCGGGCGTTTGGCTGAGGAAATTATTTTTGGTGAAGAACAGGTGACGACGGGTGCATCTAACGACATCGAGCGAGCGACAGAGATTGCGCGCAGCATGGTCACACGTTGGGGCTTGTCCAAGCGTCTTGGTCCGATGTCTTATGGCGAAGAAGACGGCGAAGTGTTCTTGGGTCGTCAAGTGACGCAACATAAAGCGATATCTGCAGAAACAGCGCGTGCGATTGATGAAGAAGTTCGTAGCTTGGTTGATCGTAATTATGAACGGGCAGAAAAAATACTCAAAGAAAAAATAGATGTTTTGCATGCCATGGCGGATGCGTTAATGCTGTATGAAACCATTGATGAACATCAATTGGCTGACTTAATGGCTGGGAACGACCCTAAACCGCCTGAAGGATGGCAAGCAGATAATGCCAAAGGTGAATGATTCAGTGCAGACTGATTCAGAACGATTGCGTAAACGTTATTTTGGCACCGATGGCATTCGCGGTCGGTTTGGTGTCGGTGCCATGCATCCTGAGTTTCTCCTCAAGCTGGGTTGGGCCATTGGCCGTGTATTAGGCGCAATGCCGGGCAGTACACTCTTGATCGGCAAAGACACGCGTATTTCTGGGTACCTCATTGAATCAGCGCTTGAAGCAGGCTTATCTGCCGCAGGCGTTAACATTAAACTATTAGGGCCTATGCCCACACCCGCGATTAGCTATCTTACTCGGACCCTGCGTGCACAGGGTGGTATTGTCATCAGCGCGTCCCACAATCCTTTTTACGACAATGGTATTAAGATATTTTCAGGTCAAGGCACAAAATTAGATGATGCAGTTGAGTTGGCGATTGAAGCGCAATTAGATTGCGTGCTAGAAACGGTTGATGCTGCCGATTTGGGTAAGGCTTCGCGGGTTAATGATGCTGCGACGCGTTATGCTGAGTTTTGCAAGCAGGTTGTACCAAACCATATCTCATTTAAAGGTTTAAAGTGCGTGATTGATTGTGCGCATGGTGCGACTTATCATATTGCCCCACAATTATTTGAAGAACTAGGCGCAAGCGTGCATGCAATACATACCCAGCCGGATGGTCAAAACATTAATGCGGATTGCGGCTCTACGTCGCCAGCGCAATTAGTAAAAACCGTCTTGCAAGAAAAAGCGGATATTGGTATTGCCTTTGATGGTGATGGGGATCGTTTGATCTTGTGTGATCATACCGGCGCTTTGGTCAATGGCGATCAAATTTTGTATGTTATTGCACAGTATGCCCATAGCCGAGGCACCTTAAAAGGCGGTGTTGTGGGTACCGTGATGAGTAATTTAGGCTTAGAACAAGCGGTTACGGCGATGGGTGTAGACTTTGTTCGTACGAAAGTTGGCGATCGCCATGTATTTGCGGAGCTAGAACAACGTGGCTGGCAATTAGGTGGAGAGTCTTCTGGACACTTATTAAATTTTGATGCACTACCAACGGGCGACGGCATTTTATCCGCTTTACAAGTATTAATGGTGATGTGCGCGAAAGATAAAACGTTGCAACAATTAGCACAGGGTATGACGATATACCCGCAGGTCATGATTAATGTGCCGATAACCAGCGCTATTGATCTTGCTGAGAATCCAGCTATTCAACAAGGTATTGCTGAGGCAAATGCTCGTTTAGCTGAGAAAGGTCGCGTATTATTACGACCGTCAGGGACAGAGCCAGTGATACGCGTGATGGTGGAGGGTGAAGATAAAACGTTGACCCATACGCTCGCCGAGGGGCTGGCAGAGATCGTGAAAAAGCAGCGTTAATCGCTGCTTTTTTTTAAGTTTGCTGTCCTGGTGGAGCAAGTGTACTGGATGGAGATTCCGGCTCAAGGCCGGAATGAGAAGTAAGCCCTGTTATCCCGCAGCAGGCCCCCGTCATCCCGCACTTGATGCGGGATCTCCTGCAGATGACTTTTGTCACCCCGGGCTTGACCGGGGTCTCCCGAAGACGCTGCTGTCGTGTGTAGGATTGAGAAATTGAGTTTAACTGAAAATAAAGGAGTAAAACATGCCTCGAATGACGTTTACAACGGTAAAGGCAAAAACCGTGAACTTAACCGACGCCGATCTTTCTGGCGATCGAGTACGTCAGTTGGCAAGCGATCTTAAAATAAAAAAACTTATTCTCCGCGGAAACCGTGCTCCCGATCTCAAGCGAGATGATTTTATTGCCTCACTAGCAAGCTTAAAAAACATTCAAGCACTCGATGCAGCTTATTGTTTGCTACGTGATGACGGGGTGCAAGTATTGTATCAACTTAGAAGACTCCAGCAATTGGATGTAAGTTGGAATGAGTTAAGTACTAAAGCATGCCGTGTGTTTTTAGCATTGCCCTTGTTACAGTCCTTAAATATTTCAGGTAATGCCATTAAGTCAAGTGGGGTCAATGTTTTAATAACACAAAATAAACTTCTTGCCTTGAAGGTATCTGGAGATGATATAAGCGATCTTGATCTTAACGCCTTATGTGATAATCGTTTTTTATTAAGCTGCGACTTTACTGATAATGCATTGAGGCAGGAAAAAGAAAAAAACTTAACAGAGGTTTTACCCAAAGTTTTGGCGGTGAATCGAGCCTATGCACAATGCTTCTTTATGGCTTGCCAGTCTGATTCTGTGTTTGTTGTTGAATATCTTTTGGAACGAGGTTTGGTTAGTCCACTCGCTTGGCAACGAAAATCCTATGATGATTTTGAAGTAGGGCAAGATGAATATTTGCCAACAGGTTTGCATCTGGCTGTACTTTCTCGTGCATATAATGTTGCGAGCTATCTCGCGCATACCTATCCCATGTTATTATCTTGTCGCAATGCTTCAGGGCAAACACCAGTAGAATTAGCGCAGCAATTAAATAATGTGAGCATGATATTTTTGCTGCGACTTTCTGAGTTACGATTTAAAGAAAGAAAACCTTCTTCTTTAAGCGCGTCTTCGGGGGAAACCTCAGGCATTGGTGCTTCTGTTAGTTCGACAGCAGGAGATAATTCTCCCGTGAGCTGCCAAACATTGAAATGGCTGAGCCGGGTCGCTTTAGAACAAAATAAGAAAAAAGCCAGTGCGACTGATAGGAAAAGGCTCACAAAGTAGCCTTTATTCTCGTTAACAGGTCTTTTTTCTGTTCAACTCTTGCACTTTCTACCCATTTTTATGTACAATGTTGTGAGCCATATACCTTATATATAAAAACGTGGCCGAGGAGGACGTAATGGTACAACCTACAACAGTAACGCTGGGTAACGAAACTACCCCAATGAATGTGCAGCATGCATATAAAGTGCTGTTGTCTCGTTATGCTGACCTATTTGCAAAGCACTCCGCTTCCCTTGCTCCCTTGAAAAACGCTGGTGATTTTACAGCGCAATCTGATTTTATAGAAAAGCATCAAGAATATCTTGGTAATCCAGATTTGGCCAATATGTCAGATGATCCAGATGGCATTGTTCTACAGCTTAGCATTTCAATGGTGAAATTTGCCCATGCACTTCAGGTAGTTGATTTGGCTGCGGATCCCTATGTGCAAAATGCATATAAATCAGCAAAATCTTGGACAGGTTTTTCTGAGGCGGAACGCGCGGCTAATTGCTTAAAGGCGTTCGGACAAAATCATGCAAATGTCTTGAGTGTAACTTTGCTAGCTGAACTTGTTTCACAACTTAATACAAAAAATGCAACCCATTTGCTTTTAGAACTTGCTCAAGTCTATTTAGATTTTCTTGATGCTTCACGTAAAGGACTAATAGACATTGTTGGTTTTACATGGGTGCCTGCCTTGGCTAGAAAAACCCTTAACCTCTTTGTTCGACCAGAAAAAGAACGTGGTGTTGCGCATTCAGCCGATGATTATGAGAAATTATCAAAAGCGATGATAACAGCTAGGAACATGCTAAGTGAGAAAGTTACTGAGACGACATCGATAGCAGAATCTCACGAAGATTCTGTTGACCTTGCAGAATCAGATGATGAAAGTGTTGATAGTGATTCAGATGATAATGATGAGTTCTTTGATTTCATAGATGAAGAAGCATTCAACCCAAGCGTAGCGACACTTGCCCAAGGCATGCAGCGAAAAACACCTGATGATATCCAATTTGCTTACAAACAATTTATGGCTAACTTAGGCGCGCTTGTTACTGCATACCCTAATGACTTCAAAGGACCCATCGAAAAAACAGAAAAAGAAACGCATGCGTTCTTAGATGCGTTTAATCCTGACACTGCTGCCTTAGATTTATC
The DNA here is from genome assembly GCA_021604705.1 of marine bacterium B5-7. Taxonomy (NCBI): domain Bacteria; kingdom Pseudomonadati; phylum Pseudomonadota; class Gammaproteobacteria; species marine bacterium B5-7. Next base: position 10,850 of record BQJM01000004.1, read on the forward strand.
GGAGATTAAAACCGACGCGCAAAAGCTCGAGAAAGCGAAAGAGATGGTGCGTGAAATCTTGTTTGTCTTGCAAACCATTGACACGGGTATGATGTCGTATTTCTCGGCTAGGTTAGGGAGCATCAAAAAAACAGCATTACGCATGCAACAAATTGATCCATTGTACGTTCGAGTGAGGGTGGAGAAGTGTTTTGACTTATTGGAAGAACTTAACAGCCGTAAAGATGTGCCTAATGCAATGCTGAGGCAAGCATTGTTACTGTCTGAATTGTGTTTGGCTTTTTTGACTTCAGCCAAAGAGGCGCCTTGTACGCTAGCAGGCTTACCGTCTGCGCTAGCATTTTTTGTCCGTTGGTCTACTTATCTCAGTGGCTATATTACTTCCTTCAAAGAAGACAACCGCACATTTGCCCAAGCAACGCATGGCAAGTTAGAAACCTTAGTCCAACAACTCCGTGCCCGTTACCAAGCCTTAAACCCTGAACAGTCCCAGGATGTCGTTGTTGCTACGGCCGAAGAAGCAGCGGATGCAGATGTCGATGTATTTTTGGATTGTATTCCCACTGAATTATCTGCTGGACCCAATGACACAGACGACGATGAAGTGTTTCATGATTGTTTGCCAAACCTGGAGATAATTCTTCCTTCAAATGGCAGTGCTGCCGAAAAGATCAAGCTAGCAAAGGGCGCTTTAGGCTACCCAGCAACAGTAACAGAAAGCTGTTTGCCGAAACCTGAAGCGGGTTCACCGGGTGAAGCCTTAATGCAGGCGGCTTATAATAAATTATCTAAGCTGATTGGTGAATTTTACGATACTTTACATGACGCACAGGCGCGCCAAGAAAAAACACCCGTTGGTGGAAAGAAACCATTCAATGAGTCTGTGTTATCTGAACAACTTGAACGGGTGAGCTACCTGGATCAGGTGCTGAAGGATCCAAGGCTTGAGGTGCACCATCAATTGACCTTGCTACAGGTTTTGTTTGAGCGAGATAGCCGCATCTTACTAAAAGACAATATCACCGATTTGGGGGCTCGCATTCAAGAGTCACTACGGCATTTTATGCAGCTGATTCGTCAGTTTTTTACGTGGCATCAACGCAAGCAAGCTGAAAAAGCCGACCCCTGTCCTATTACTGCTGTGATGAATATGCCTGGACTGTCTCAACATACGGATAAAATGAAAGACTTAACCGCTACAGTCTCACGACAAGCAAAGAGATTACCAACCCGGGGTTAAAACACACACAGCATGGATGCTACTTACTTATTTTACGACATTGAAACTTCCGGCTTATCAAAAACCTTTGATCAAGTCTTGCAATTCGCAGCGATTCGCACTGACGAAAATCTCGACGAAATCGAACGTTATGAAATTCGCGTAACACTCAATCCCGATACCATTATGCATCCTATGGCATTGATCACACATCGCATTGATGCGTTTAATCAAGCGAATGCGCTTGGTGAATACGAAGCGATTCAGAAAATTCATGCGATTCTTAATGCACCTGGCACGATTAGCTTAGGGTATAACACCTTAGGTTTTGATGATGAATTTCTGCGTTTTTCTTTTTTCAGAAATTTACTGACACCTTATACCCATCAATATGCAAATCGCTGCGGCCGAATGGATCTCTATCCCATGGTGGTGATGACGTGGTTGTTTAAACCTGCGTTATTGCAATGGCCAGAAAAACAAACAGAGCAGGGCAAGCGGGTCAGTTTTAAACTCGAAGATTTAAACCGAGCTAACCAGCTAGCGGAAGGTCAAGCGCATGATGCGATGGTCGATGTTGAAGTGACCTTGGCCTTAACGAAAAAACTCAAACAAGATCCGGCGATGTGGCAGTATTTGTCGGGGTATTTTCAAAAAAGCATTGATGGCGAGCGTGCTGCAAAATTGACAAAGCTATGGGGCCAATATCCGGAAGCCATTTATGTGAATGGCAGTTGTGGTTTTGCTCAAAAATTTCATTTTCCGGTGATTGGTTTGGGCGAGCATAAAACTTATCGTAATCAAACCTTGTGGTTACGTTTAGATGATGAACGTTTGCTGCAAACTAAAATCGCGCATCTTGATCAAACCACTTGGGTTGTCAGAAAAAAATGGGGTGAGCCAGGATTTTTATTACCGACAAAGCCTGCCTATTGCAAACACTTAAGTGATGAGCGTAAAACAATCATTGAAAAAAACAAAACGTTTTTGTTGGCGCACCCTGATATTCTTGAAGCGATCCAAACACATTACACCAAGAAAACGTATGACGACGTGGATGATCTTGATCCACAGGCCGCTTTGTATCAGATGGGCTTTATGTCGGATGCGGATGCACGAACGGCGTATCTGTTTCATCGAAGCGATTGGGCGAGGCAGTGTGATTGTATCGAGCAGTTTCAGGCGCCGGAATTACAAGCCCTCGCTGTGCGCTTATTAGGGCGCCTAGATGCCACGCAATTGCCGGCAGGCTATCAGGATGATTTTCATGAATATCTTGCGCATATCTGGCAGGATGGGGTGAAACAGCAGCGAAAAGATCACCGGGGCGACTTTCATTTGACGGCTGTTGAAGCCCAGGAAGAAATTACTCGTATATTGGCGGAAAAAGAGCTGGATAATCAGCAGCTTAGCTTGCTTGATGCTTACCAAACACAACTGCTAGTGGCTGAGCAGTCAACCTAGTACCATATGGTGGTTTATAACCCCTCGGGCCACTTCAAGTCGCCATTGTGAAAATAGCATACCTCTCTACAATACAGTTTCAGCACGTAGAAGTCTTAGGGATCAGGAGCCCCCCTAAGTGCGCTGCAAAAACCACGCGGGTTTGCTCGGCTTGCGTGAAACGAAAAGCAGTATGAGAAGGAGGCGAACATGGAATCAGTCAGCTATACAGGACGTGTGACTTACGGAAGTGAAGTATTACACCAACGGACGGGCGAAAATCCAGATGCCATTGTGGCATCAATAATAAACTTTATTAATGACCATCCTTATACAAGTGGGGAGCTCATTAACAACCGTACGCAACAACGAGAAGGCAGCTTTTGTATGACTGCCGTTGAGTAGGAAGTCTAATCAACAAGAAGCGGGTGGTTCTATGACTAAAAAGGAGGAGCAAGAAACGTAGAAAAATCAGACGAGAAAGCAGAGTTTATATGAAATAAATGAGCATTTCGAGGAAGATTTTACATAGTTTATTGCCGTCCTTTTTAGTCATAGCGCCGCCCGAGCGATCACCCCTGTTGGGGCTGGGTAACCAGCCCCTTCTTTTATTCAGTCTGAATTTAAGATACGATAAGTGTCACCCAATTGAATTAGAATCAAAAACAAATAGGAGTTTCTATGTTGCAAGATACAGAAGATAAACCAGGTTTCTCGCTACAGGCACATCGTCGTTCGCTGGGCACTGCTGGGAGCTTGGCATCCCTCTTTTCAAACTGCTTTGGACATGAGCCTCGGCAGGGCGGTTTTAAGAGTGTAAGTCCCGATGTCTCGCCATATAAGGGTATTACTGCTGCGGACCGACAACTTTGGGGCGATTATCTGAATAATAGAAATGCTCAGGCAATTCAGGCGATACTTGCTGCAAAAAAAATCCACCTCTTAACTCACGTTATTGGAGAGCCTGATAACCCGCTGGCGGGGCTTATGACATTCAATGAATCAGGCTTTGGTAACATCATGTTGCATGACCGGATAGCGAATTCCCATGATGGTTCGGTGTTAAAATCAAAAAAAACCGAGGCTCAGAAAGTGGCGAGGAAAGAGGGGGATCATAGACCAGGGATAGACTTTCTTCTTGCTTATTATGAGCTTTTGAAGCAGGCCTGTGATGATAAATACGAAAAAGGCACTGTTCCTTATGTGACACGTAAGAACAGGGTTGACCTGGCCATTTATGCTCGGGATGTGATGGGGAAAACACCGTTGTTACTCGCATGTATGATGGCTAACCAGACATATGCATTGCGCTTATTAGCCTTAGATATGGATAAAAAAACGATAGACATCCCCCATACTTTGACAGGTTTTACGCCGCTACATGTTGCTTGTTTGTTTGGCTTGGATGAGGTCTATGACAAGTTAGTTGATATGGGTGCGAACACGGAACAGAAGGATAAGCGACTCGAGAAAACACCATCTGAAATCTTTTCTATGGATGAGAGTGAGGTAAAAGCGTTGACCTTAGAGATTTTAAATGCCCTTAACTTTTTCCATGGATATTATTTTTCCCTGGAGGATTCCGTGTCTGTCGTGGATACCCTGTACAGTAATCACTGTAAACTGTCCACGAAGCACACTCAGCCTCAGCAGCCAGTAGGTCGTTTAAGCTGCTAGCCATATAAACGAGAGAGCAGCAGAAACGCGTAAACCATTAATCGCAGGTAAAACCAGCCCCATCTTTTATTTTGGGCTGGTCTTATTAGTATATCGACTATGATACGGTTTTACTTGAGCTTGCAGGAGTGCTTGCTACGCATTTAATAGAGGAATACTTACAAACATGCGCATATAAATTTTCAGACTTGCAACGTTTAGGCTTTGTTCTGGAGTATATTCATGTAGACTTTGAGCTAACCCCATTAGAAAGAAGGATTGCTGATGCCTCACCAAAATATACGTTGCTTGTTCCAGATAAAATAAAAAAAATAAAAGAAAAAAATAAACGGTGGCGCATTCTAGTGAATGAGTATATTCAGCTTGATGATATATGATTTTAGAAAAGGATATTATTGCGTGTTTACAAAGCGCAGGATCCGGTATTTTTACAAGATATTTATGCCTTAATTACACCAGATAAAGTTAGAAATCATGATGCAAATGACGCCTTTTATTTTCTGCGCCACCAATTTTTACCTCTGCTGGAGGGCGCCCCCTGGAAGCTTACAGTGGATGCTAAGTAATCCCCTTGAAAAAAAACAGCAATCCGATAAGCTGCTAGCTATCTAAAACGGAGGGCTAGCAGCAATGCGTAAACCATTAATCGCAGGTAATTGGAAAATGCATGGGTCGCAAGAATCGGCCAATGCATTGGTGCAGGGTATTGTTGCGCAACTAGGACAACAAACAGATAAAGACATCGTGATTGCGCCGCCGAATGTTTTTTTGTCTGAGTTGGCGACGCAACTAAAAAACACGACGATCCAACTGGCAGCACAAAATTTCCATCAAGAAGACAAAGGTGCTTTCACCGGCGAAGTCAGCGCGCCCATGCTCAAAGATTTTAATTGCACGCATGTGATCATCGGCCACTCTGAGCGCCGACAATATTTTAACGAAACAGATAGTGCCGTCGCAGAAAAAGCCAAAGCAGCGGTGGCACATGGACTTACGCCTATCGTGTGTGTGGGTGAAAGTTTAGAAACCAACGAAGCCGGACAAACAGAAACCTTTATTGCATCGCAATTAGAACAGCTGTTGGCGTTAGATGATGAGACGCTCAAAATGCTCGTGATTGCTTATGAGCCTATCTGGGCGATAGGGACGGGTAGAACCGCCACCCCAGAACAAGCCCAAGCAGTGCATGAATTTATCCGTGCTCAGCTGGCGGCACGTAGCAGCCAATTAGCTGAAACAACCCGCCTACTTTACGGCGGCAGCGTAAAAGCGCATAATGCAGCCGCGATATTTTGTATGCCCGATATCGACGGGGGCCTAATTGGAGGCGCTGCGCTCGATGTTGACAGTTTTTGTACGATTTGTGAGGCGACTAGCTAATGTTACAGTCTTTATTATTAATAGCCCATGTGCTGATTGCGGTTTGCTTATTAGCGTTGATTTTAGTTCAACAGGGTAAAGGTGCCGATATGGGTGCTGCGTTTGGCAGTGGCGCATCTGGCACGGTGTTTGGCAGCCAGGGCTCTGGCAACTTTTTGGTCAAGCTGACGAGCTTATTTGCCGTCGGTTTTTTTGTGACAAGCATTAGCTTGGGTTATTTCGCGAACAAGCAACTTAAGCACGCACAACGATTAACTGTGCCTGCTGTGCCTACCGTGCCAATGAAGCACGGTAACGCGAAGAAATGATTATGCCGACGTGGTGGAATTGGTAGACGCGCTACCTTGAGGGGGTAGTGACCTTCGGGTCGTGTCGGTTCGAGTCCGACCGTCGGCACCAGTCTGTTCCTATTGTCACCTTGGGAGGTGGCTCTTTTGGAAAGTATCCTGTCACCCCGGCCTTGAGCCGGGGTCTCCGTCTAACACTGCGGTGTTATCAGGAGATACCGGCTCAAGGCCAGGGTGACAAAAAGAGAGAAAAACATGTTAGAACAGTATTTACCTATTTTAATTTTCCTCATTCTCGGGGTGGGGTTTGGCGCTGTGCCACTCGTGCTGGGTTACATCGTTAGCCTCAAGCGCCCAGACAAAGAAAAATTATCTGCCTACGAATGTGGTTTTGAGCCATTTGATGATGCTCGTATTCCCTTTGATGTTCGTTTTTACTTGGTCGCCATCTTATTTATTGTTTTCGATTTAGAAACCGCATTCCTATTTCCTTGGGCTGTGGTGATTCGTGATATCGGTTGGTTTGGTATCGGCGCTATGGGTATCTTTTTGGGTTTATTGATTGTGGGCTTTGCGTATGAGTGGGCCAAAGGGGGCTTGGAATGGAAATGATGGTAAATCGCCAGCAAGGTTTCGTGACCACCTCTATTGATAAATTGGTTGGTTGGGCGCGCGCAGGTTCGCTGTGGCCAATGACTTTTGGTTTAGCATGCTGCGCTGTTGAAATGATGCATGCAGGTGCCGCGCGTTACGATTTAGATCGTTTTGGTGTGGTGTTTCGTCCTAGCCCGCGTCAATCTGATGTGATGATTGTGGCCGGCACGCTTTGTAACAAAATGGCGCCAGCTTTACGTAAAGTGTATGACCAAATGGCAGAGCCACGTTGGGTTATTTCTATGGGTTCATGTGCCAACGGTGGCGGCTATTATCACTACTCCTATTCTGTCGTACGTGGCTGTGATCGCATTGTCCCCGTCGACATTTATGTGCCGGGCTGCCCGCCAACAGCGGAAGCATTGCTCTACGGTATTATTCAATTGCAAAATAAGATTCGTCGTACCACGACGATTTTCAGGGGATAACGATGACCACGTTATTGGAACGCTTGCAACAAATGACGGCTTTGACCGATCTGCATACTTGCGTTGGTGATGTGCATGTCACTTGTGCTGTTAGCGACTTACGCGACGTTTGTTTGCAACTACGTGATGCACTCCAATTTAATATGTTGATTGATTTAGCCGGTGTAGATTATTTACATTACGGCCTAAGCGAATGGGAAACCACGGCAGCTAGCTCTCATGGCTTTGAACGTGGCGCTGATCGCGATACGCCGCATCAAGTGCGCACATGGGATAAACCACGCTTTGGTGTGACGTACCAATTGTTGTCGATAGATAACAATGAGCGTTTAACGCTACATGTATTCACAGAGGATGAGCCGCTAACCGTACCATCCGTTGTCGACATTTGGGCAACAGCGAATTGGTTTGAGCGCGAAGCGTTTGATATGTTCGGTATTTTCTTTGAGGGGCATCCTGATTTGCGCCGCATTCTTACTGATTATGGTTTTGTTGGGCATCCATTCCGTAAAGATTTCCCATTAAGCGGTCATGTCGAAGTCCGTTATGATGCGGAGCAAGGGCGTGTTGTCTATGAGCCCGTTGATATTGAGCCGCGTGTTTTAGTGCCCAAAGTGATTCGTGATGATAGTCGTTACACCCAAACAAGCGGGGAGGCTAGCTAATGGCTGAATTCAATAATTACACCTTAAACTTTGGTCCACAACATCCATCTGCACATGGTGTGCTGCGCTTAATTTTAGAGATGGAAGGTGAAACCATCCTGCGCGCTGATCCACATATTGGCTTGTTGCACCGCGGCACTGAAAAATTAGCGGAAACAAAACCGTACAATCAGAATATTGGTTACATGGACCGTTTAGATTATGTGTCCATGATGTGTAACGAACATGCTTATGTGATGGCGATTGAAAAACTTTGTCAGCTAGAAGTGCCGATTCGCGCACAGTATATTCGCGTGATGTTTGATGAGATTACACGGATTCTAAATCACTTACTCTGGATTGGCGCACATGCTTTAGATATTGGCGCCATGACCGTATTTTTGTATGCGTTTCGTGAGCGCGAAGATTTAATGGATTGTTATGAAGCGGTATCTGGTGCGCGCATGCATGCGACGTATTATCGTCCTGGCGGCGTGTATCGCGATTTACCAAATAAAATGCCGCAATATAAAAATAATACACAACGCAGCAAAAAAGAATTAGATGCCATGAATGCCGATCGCCAAGGTGGTTTGTTAGATTTCATGGAAGCATTCACTGAACGTTTCCCTGGTTGTATCGACGAATATGAAACCTTGTTAACCGACAACCGTATTTGGAAGCAACGTACCGTAGACATCGGTATTGTGTCACCTGAGCGTGCGATTCAGTTAGGTTTTACTGGTCCGATGTTGCGTGGCTCAGGAGTTGCTTGGGATTTGCGTAAGAAACAACCCTACGAAGTGTATGATAAAATGGATTTCGATATTCCAGTTGGTACCAATGGCGATTGTTATGATCGTTATGTGGTGCGCGTGGAAGAAATGCGCCAATCAAATCGTATTGTAAAGCAATGCATTGACTGGTTACGCAAAAATCCTGGTCCAGTGATTGCGGATGACCATAAAATTGCGCCGCCTAGTCGTGCAGCAATGAAAGAAGACATGGAATCCATGATTCATCACTTTAAGTTATTCACTGAAGGTTACATTGTCCCTAAAGGCGAAACTTATGCGGCGGTGGAGCATCCTAAAGGGGAATTTGGTATTCATCTTGTCTCTGATGGTGCGAACAAGCCTTACCGTTTGAAAATTCGTGCGCCGGGTTTCGTGCATATTTCTGCATTGGATGAAATGGTGCGCGGTCATATGCTGGCAGATGTTGTCGCCATTATTGGTACACAGGATATTGTGTTTGGGGAGGTAGATCGATGAGCATTTACTGTCACCCCGGGCTTGATCCGGGGTCTCCGTCTAGCACCTCAGTACTATTTGGAGAAGTCGATCGATGAGTCAAGAAACGTTTATTCTATCCGACGCAGTCAAAGCGAAAATCGACCATTGGTTGAAGAAATTTCCGCAGGACCAACGTCGCTCAGCGTTAATTCCGGCATTACATATTTTGCAAGATGAACAAAATTGGTTGTCTACACCGATGATGGATGCAGTGGCAGCATACCTAGGTGTAACATCCATGGAAGTTTATGAAGTCGCAAGCTTCTATTCCATGTTTGACTTAGAGCCCATGGGACGACATAAAATCAAATTGTGCGGCAGTATTTCTTGCGACTTGTGTGGCGCACATAAAATTGGAAACCACCTCAAGCAAAAACTGGGCGTGGATTACGGCGAAACAACGACGGATGGTAAGTTTACCTTACAGGAAGTGGAGTGCTTAGGCGCCTGTCGTGGTGGGCCTGTCATGTTATTAGATAAAGTGTATTACGAACATCTGACGACAAAAGAAGTCGATGAGATTTTGGATAGGTGTGAATGAGATTCACCCTGTCATCCCGCGCTTGACGCGGGATCTCCTGATAAAGCTATGGTGCTATCAGGAGACCCCGGCTCGAGGCCGGGGTGACGGCGGTAATGATAAAGAACTAAGAGAATTGTTATGACAAACGCAGTATGTTTCAGAACCTTAGACCAAGAAAAGCCTTGGTCCTTAGCTGCCTACGAGAAAGTAGGGGGCTATACTGCATGGCGTAAAATTTTAAAAGAAAAAACACCGCCGGCAGAAATTATCGACGCGGTGAAGACTGCAGTGTTGCGCGGACGTGGTGGCGCGGGCTTTCCCGCTGGCATGAAGTGGAGCTTCATTAAGCGTGACACGCCTGGGCAAAAGTATGTGGTTTGTAATTCCGATGAGGGAGAGCCAGGTACCTGTAAAGATCGCGACATCATGCGCTTTAATCCGCACCAACTGATCGAAGGTATGGCCATTGCGGCATATGCCATGGGTGCAACCGTGGGCTTCAACTATATTCGAGGCGAGTTTTACGAACCTTTTGCACGTTGCGAAGCAGCGATTGAAGAGGCGCGGGCCGCAGGATTATTGGGTGACAACTTATTAGGTTCCGGCTTTGATTTTGATTTGCATAACACCGTGGGTGCGGGTGCGTATATTTGCGGTGAAGAAACCGCGTTGATGGAATCCCTTGAAGGCAAGCGCGGTATGCCACGCTTTAAGCCACCATTCCCAGCAAACTACGGGGTTTACGGCAAGCCGACCACGATTAATAACACAGAAACATTTGCATCTGTGCCGCCAATTATGGAAAAGGGCGCCGATTGGTTTTTAGGTTTAAGCAAAACTAAAAATGGTGGCGAAAAACTATTTAGCATTAGTGGTCACGTGAACAAACCTTGTAACCTTGAAATACCTTTGGGCACACCCTTCAAGGATGTGCTTGAAATGGCAGGCGGGGTGCGTGATGGTAACAAATTAAAAGCGGTGATCCCTGGTGGTTCCTCTATGCCAATGTTGCCAGCTGATGTCATTATGCAGTGCGACATGGACTATGAAAGTTTACAAGAAGCGGGTTCCGCATTGGGTACTGGCGCCATCATTGTGATGGATGATAAGACGTGCATGGTCAGTGCTGCGCGTACCATGATGCGTTTTTACGATGAAGAATCCTGTGGGCAGTGCACGCCATGCCGTGAAGGTAGTGGCTGGGTGTATCGCATTATCGATAAAATTTACCGTGGCGAAGGTGAGCCGGGTGATGTGGATTTATTAGCGCGCGTCGCTAAAAATATTGAAGGTCGTACGATTTGTGCTTTCGGTGAAGCGATTGCATGGCCTGTGGCGGGCTTGTTAAAACATTTCCGCCATGAATTTGATTATATGGTTGAACACAAAAAATCAATGGTTAACGCATGATAGAAATTGAAATTGATGGACAAACGCATGAGGCCGAACCTGGCAGCATGATCATCGAAGTTGCGGATAAAGCCGGTGTGCATATTCCGCGGTTTTGTTATCACAAAAAATTATCCGTTGCGGCAAATTGCCGTATGTGTCTGGTTGATGTAGAGAAAGCGCCCAAAGCACTACCCGCCTGCGCAACCCCGGTTGCGCCTGGCATGGTGGTTAAGACACAAAGTAAGCGTGCCTTAGATGCACAAAAAGCGGTGATGGAATTTTTATTAATTAACCATCCCTTGGATTGCCCCATTTGCGATCAAGGTGGGCAATGTGAGTTACAAGATGTGGCCATGGGCTATGGACAGACGGACTCTTCTTACACGCAACGTAAACGTTCAGTTGAAGATGAAGATATTGGCCCCTTGGTTTACACGGAAATGACACGCTGTATTCATTGCACGCGTTGTGTGCGTTTTGGTGAAGAAATTGCCGGTGTGCGAGAAATAGGTTTAACGCAGCGTGGCGAGTCCGCTAAAATTAGCACGTACATTAAACACAGTTTACAGTCTGAAATTTCAGCAAACATTATTGATTTATGTCCGGTGGGTGCGTTGACGGCAAAGCCATCGCGCTTCGAAGCACGTGCTTGGGAAGTAGAACGTCATGCGGCGATTTCTCCCCACGATTGTTTGGGATCGAATATGTATTTCCAAACGCGTCGACACCAAGTCATGGCTGCGACGCCACGTGACAATGAGTCAATTAATCAGACTTGGTTAGCCGATCGCGATCGTTTTTCACATATGGCGATACATAGTGACAAGCGTTTGCAAAAGCCAATGATTAAAGAAGGCGGGCAATGGCGAGAAGTTGAATGGCAAGTCGCATTGAATTATACCGCAGACGCTTTGTCAAAAATCAAAGCAGCGCATGGCGCGGAACAAATCGGTTTCTTGGCTGCAACGCATAGCACGGTAGAAGAGGGTTATTTGTTAGCGAAGCTTGCGCGCGCAATGGGATCGAACAACATTGATTACCGCTTGCAGCAAACAGATTTCACCGACCAAAAAACGTCTTCTTTTGCGCCAAAACTGGGCTTAAGTTCTGTTGCTGACATTGCTGATGCAGATCGCCTCTTATTAATTGGTAGCAATATTCGTCAAGAGCAACCTTTAGCTGGGTTGCGTGTGCGTGAAGCGGCACAGAATGGCGCAGAGGTAAGCTGCGTCAATATGCAAGCCTACGATACGCATTTTGATGTGAAACATGATTGTGTTGTGGCACCCCAAGATTTTGTTCAGCAATTGGCGGGCATTGCGCAAGCGCTTGCGCAAAATAACCGAGATGCGGTGCCAGATGCCGCCAAGAAACTACTTACAACGGTTTCGCCTTATGCGATTCATCAAGATATCGCTAAGAGTTTAACCTCAGGGAAACAAGCGCTGATTATTCTCGGTCCATCAGCCTGGAATCATCCTAGCTCATCTGTTGTTCGTCAGCTTTCACACCTCATTGCCGATTTAAGTGGTGCACGTATTGGTGCATTGATGTCGGGAGCAAACTCCAATGGCTTAAGTATGGTAGGTGTGTTGCCGCACCGTACGATTGGTGGTGAGCCAGTTGAAGATGCTGGGCTTCCATCTGCAGCTATGTTGGCGGATGCACGAAAAGCCTATGTGCTCTTACACACTGAACCCCATAAAGATGCGGCGAATCCTGCGCAAGCAAAAGCAGCATTAGCGGCGGCAGATTTTGTGGTGGCGTTTACGCCATTCCGTGATGACGCCTTGATGAAAGATGCGACTGTCTTGTTGCCAATTGGTACGCATGCCGAAACAGCGGGAACGTTTGTCAATGCAACCGGTGTATGGCAAACATTCCAAGGTGTGATTAAGCCAGTAGGCGAAGCGCGGCCAGCATGGAAAGTATTGCGTGTATTAGCGAATGTTTTATCACTGGAAGGATTTGAGTTTGAGTCGGCTGGCGATGTGCTAGCAGATGTAAACAATCAACTTAATGAAAAGTCGGGCCCGCCATTTAATTATACGTGGCCAGCTCAATTGCCAGTGATGACGACAGGTAAATTAATGCGTATTGGCGAATGGCCGATTTATCAGGGCGATGCGCAGGTTCGTCGTGCAGATGCCTTGCAGCAAAGCCAGTGGCATCACCCTACAGGGTTGCGTGTCCATCCTGAAACAGCGGCTGAATTACAATTGACGCAAGCGCAGTCAGTGAATGTGAAACAAGCGGGTGAGACAATGGCGTTAACGGTTATTTTTGATGAGCGTGTTCCTAAGGGTTGTGCAGCTGTTGCAGCAACCGCTGGTTTGGGTGAATTATACGGAGAGTTAGAACTGGTCTAGCTGTTGCTACGGCCCAGTTGTCATCCCGCACTTGATGCGAGATCTTCTGATGTCACTATGGTGTCTGATGGAGATTCCGGCTCAAGGCCGGAATGACAAGAGGGCTGTCATCCCGCACTTGATGCGGGATCTTCTGATGTCACTATGGTGTCTGATGGAGATTCCGGCTCAAGGCCGGAATGACAAGAGGGCTGTCATCCCGCACTTGATGCGGGATCTCCTGAGTGCACTGCGGTGCTGGTAAACGAAACGAGTGATTGAAACTATGATAGAAAAGTTACTTCAGCCCTTATTGCCACTCCTCTGGATTATAGGCAAAATCTTATTGGTTGCTGTGCCCTTGATCGGCATTGTGGCATTCCTTACGTTAGCTGAACGTAAAGTGATTGGCTTTATGCAAGTTCGTATTGGCCCCAATCGTGTAGGGCCACGTGGTTTGTTCCAACCGATTGCTGATGGGATCAAACTGTTAACCAAAGAAATTATTTTTCCGACGGTATCTAATAAATATTTATTTATTATTGCGCCGGTACTGACCATTGCGCCTTCGTTGGCGGCTTGGGCTGTTGTGCCCTTTGGCGATGGTTTAAGTATTGCAAACATTAATGCCGGCGTACTCTATATCTTAGCGATGACCTCGTTGGCGGTATACGGTATTCTGATTGCGGGCTGGGCATCTAACTCTAAGTATGCGTTTTTGAGTGCGATGCGCTCTGCGGCACAAACCATTTCCTATGAAATTGCGATGGGTTTTGCGTTGGTCTGTGTTTTGATGGCAGCAGGCTCCATGAATCTTGGTAAAATTGTTATGGCTCAGCAGGGCGGTATTGTGCATTGGTATTGGTTGCCGCTTTTACCCGCCTTTGTCGTCTACTGGATTTCTGGCGTAGCAGAAACTAACCGTGCACCATTCGATGTTGCAGAAGGTGAGTCAGAAATTGTGGCGGGCTTTCACGTTGAATATTCAGGCATAGCCTTTGCTGTATTTTTCTTGGCGGAATACGCCAACATGATTTTAGTCTCTGCGCTTGCTGCCTTATTTTTCTTAGGTGGTTGGCTATCTCCGTTTGAAGGGACTGTGTTGCAACAGTATGTGGCATTTGTACCGGGTATGGTTTGGTTTTTTGCGAAGATTGCGTTCTTCCTTTATGTTTATTTATGGCTCCGTGCGACATTTCCACGTTATCGATATGATCAGATTATGCGGTTGGGCTGGAAAGTACTCATTCCTGTCACGATTGTGTGGATTGCAGTAGAAGCGGTGATGATTCAAGCCCATGTGGCACCTTGGTTTGGGTAAAAACAAATGAGAAAATTACTTCATTGGATACAAAGTTTTACGTTATGGGAATTACTGAGAGGTATGTCCTTAACGGGACGCTATTTCTTTAAGCGGAAATTTACCGTACAATTTCCGGAAGAAAAGACGCCGACCTCTGCGCGTTTTCGTGGATTGCATGCCTTACGCCGTTACCCTAATGGTGAAGAGCGCTGTATTGCGTGTAAATTGTGTGAGGCGGTTTGTCCAGCAGCTGCGATTACGATTGAGGCAGGGCCTCGTGATAAAGATGGTCAGCGTCGGACAACGAAATACGAAATTGATATGTTTAAATGTATTTACTGTGGGTTCTGTGAAGAATCTTGTCCAGTAGATTCGATTGTAGAAACTGACATGATGCATTATCACTTTGAAGAGCGCGGTCAAAATATTTTGACCAAAGAACAATTGTTGGCGATTGGCGATCAATATGAGTCACAGATTGCTGCTACCAAAGCAGAAGATGCGGAGTATAGATAACAGCTGTCATCCCGCGCGGATGTGTGTCTGCCGGGGGAATAGCTGTCATCCCGCACTTGATGCGGGATTTCAGGTGACTTAGTCATCCCGCACTTGATGCGGGATCTCCTGAAAGCACTATGGTGTTAGACGGGGATTCCGGGTCAGGCCCGGAATGACACCGAAAATAGAGGAAATTATGATACCGTTTATTGACATTATTTTTTATGTTTTTGCAGCCATCACAGTGATTTCTGCGACGATGGTTGTTTGCGTTCGCAACCCCGTTTACGGCGCGTTGTTTTTGGTGCTGGCCTTTGTTGCTAGTAGCGGTATTTGGTTGCTGAATCAAGCAGAGTTTTTAGCGTTAGCACTTATTCTTGTTTACGTGGGTGCGGTGATGACGCTGTTCTTATTCGTGGTGATGATGTTAAACATTCACATCGAAGCCGGCAAACGTAAATTTGTACGTTACTTTCCCATTGGCTTGGCCATTGTGGGCTTGATTATTGCGGGTTTCTTGATGATTTTAAAGCAAACACACTTTGGTGGCGCCTCGGGCGGTGCAGTCTCAACAGGCAGTAACGTTGCGGCCTTGGGCCATGTGCTGTACACCAAATATGTCATTCCATTTGAATTGGCAGCCATGTTGTTGTTAGCAGCGATTGTTGCTGCGATTGCATTGGCGTTACCGGCGGAGCGCAATCGTAAGATGCAAGATCCGGGTAAGCAAGTACAAGTGAAGAAAGGCGATCGATTAAAGATTATTAAGATGTGACAGCGGCTGTCATCCCGCGCGGCTGTGTGTCTGCCGGGGGAATACAGCCGTCACCCCGCGCTTGACGCGGGGTCTCCTGATAGTACTAGCAAGTACGCTAGCATCTGATGGAGGTCCCGCGTCAAGCGCGGGATGACAATCTCAAGCCCGGAATGATAGGACAGAATAGGAAAACGAATATGAACTTACATAACATGCTTATACTTTCCGCGATTTTATTCGCGATCAGCGTGGTTGGCATTATGCTTAACCGCCGTAATGTGATCACATTGCTGATGTGCATTGAGTTGCTATTGCTAGCGGTAAACACCAATTTCATTGCCTTTTCACATGCCGCACATAATTTGTCTGGCCAAGTGTTTGTTTTCTTTGTGCTGACCGTTGCTGCTGCTGAAACAGCAATTGGTTTAGCCATTATCATTGGTTTACACCGCCTGCGCGGCCATATCAATATCGAACAACTGGATACATTGAAGGGTTAACATGATCACGATGACCATTTTACATATGAGTTTGCTCATCGCGCTGTTGCCGCTGATGGGTTCTATGATTGCTGGATTTTTTGGCCAACGCCTCGGCCGCATGATGACGCACCGTATTACGATAGGCTTAATGTGGATGTCTTTTGCTTTGGCGCTTTTTGTGCTGAAGTTTGTGATTGTTGATGGTGCGCATGTGAATGCGACGATCTATCAGTGGGTGGCATCAGGTAAAATCACCTTTGCGGTGGGCTTTCTCATTGATCATTTATCCGCATGGATGATGGTGATTGTGACCTTTGTCTCAACCTTGGTGCATATCTACAGTATTGGTTATATGCATGATGATGAGGGTTACCAACGTTTCTTTAGTTACATTTCTTTGTTTACCTTCATGATGTTGATGTTGGTTACAGCCAATAATTTCATGCAATTATTTTTCGGTTGGGAAGGGGTTGGCTTAGTCTCTTACTTGCTCATCGGTTTCTGGTTTAAAAAACCAACGGCGATTCTTGGTAGCATGAAAGCCTTTTTGGTTAACCGTGTCGGTGACTTTGGGTTTTTATTAGGTATTGCTGCCGTGCTGTATTATTTTGGCACCTTAGATTATTCCTTGGTTTTTGCAAAATTACCGATGCTTGCAAAAACAGCGCCTACGATTTCTTTGTTACCAGGCACTAGCTGGTCGATATTTACCGTCATGGGCTTATGTATGTTTGTCGGCGCCATGGGTAAATCAGCACAAATTCCTTTGCATGTGTGGTTGCCAGAATCCATGGAAGGTCCAACGCCGATTTCCGCGTTGATTCACGCAGCGACGATGGTGACTGCGGGTATTTACATGGTGTCGCGTTTGTCGCCGATATTTGAACTCTCGACAACCGCATTGAGTGTTATTTTAGTGATTGGTGCGACCGGTGCATTATTTTTGGGGATACTGGGTATCTTCCAGCATGACATTAAACGTGTCGTTGCTTATTCTACTTTATCTCAACTCGGTTACATGACGGCTGCTTTAGGTGCATCTGCATTTTCTGCGGCGATGTTTCACATGATGATGCATGCTTGCTTTAAAGCCTTGTTATTCTTGGGCGCAGGGTCAGTGATTATTGCCATGCACCATGAACAAGACATGCGTAAAATGGGTGGCTTGCGTCACGCGATGCCGATTACTTATATTACGTTCTTAATTGGTGGCTTGTCGCTAAGTGCTATTCCGCCATTTTCAGGCTTCTATTCTAAAGACGCGATTATCGAAGCGGTTGGCTTAACGCAAATCCCAGGGGCCAGTTATGCCTATGCTTGTGTGTTAATCGGTGCTTTTGTGACGGCGGTTTATACTTTTCGTGCTTTCTTTCTCACCTTCCATGGTAAACCGCGTATGGATAAACATACGCAAGATCATCTCAAAGAATCACCTTGGGTGGTTACGTTGCCGTTGGTGTTGTTAGCGATCCCTTCTGTGATAGCAGGCTTATTTACGGTGAAGAGTGCGTTGTATAGTACGCCGGGCGGTTATGGTCATGCACTATTCATGCTGCCGCATTTGAATGTCATGAAAGAGATGGCTTTGGATTATCATGGTTGGCTGGCATCAGCATTGCATGCTGTTTCTACTGTACCATTTTGGTTGGCGATGGCCGGGATTGCGACCGCTTATTACTTCACTTTGATTTTATCCGTCGAGCGACGTGAGCGGCTGCTGCAGCGCATGGGATGGTTAGGCATGGCTATCGATCATAAGTTTGGTTTTGATGATTTCAATGAAAAAGTGATTGTGCGTGCAAGCAAAGGTTTGGCGAATACTTTTTTCAAGGTGGGCGATCGTTTTGTGATTGAAACCTTAGTGATTAATGGCAGTGCTAAACTCACGCAGTGTGCAGCGTCGATTATGCGTCGTTGTCAGTCTGGTTATTTAACCCATTATGCTTTCGTCATGGTGGTTGGCCTGATGGCCTTGGTTGCATGGATGGTGTTTGGCGCACCGCATGTGGATGTTCTTCAGTGGTTTTCCGCAAATTATTAGGGCTGAGTGATGATGCATTTGCCGATACTTTCGTTATTGATTTGGCTGCCGATACTTGGGGCAGTCGCTATCTTATGCTTGTGTAAAGAAGACAAGGCGACTTTGGCGCGTTTGATTGCCTTAGGCGTTGCTTTAATCAGTCTAGTCTTATGCATTCCATTATGGTGTGAATTTAACACCTCGCAATATGCGATGCAGTTTGTTGAAATGCATACTTGGATCCCAGCGCTCAGCATTCATTACAACTTGGGGGTCGATGGTATTTCAATGCCATTGGTGGTGTTGTCGACCTTTACGACCTTGATTGTGGTGTTAGCCGCAGGGACGACCGTCAAACAAAAAGTGTCCCAGTACATGGCCGCGTTTTTAGTGTTGCAGGGCATGATGGTCGGTGTGTTTGCCGCGCTTGATGCGATGTTATTTTATGTGTTCTGGGAAGGTATGTTGATACCGATGTATTTGTGTATTGGGATTTGGGGTAGTAACAATCGTAATTATGCCTCGGTTAAATTCTTTTTGTATACCTTTATTGGTTCTATTCTGATGTTAGTGGCGTTCTTATACTTAGGGATGCATGCACACAGTTTTGATATCCGTCACTTGTATCAAGTCCATATTCCTTACACCGCACAGGTGCTGGTGTTCTTTGCTTTTTTATTAGGCTTTGCGGTGAAAGTACCGATGTGGCCAGTACATACCTGGTTACCGGATGCGCATACCGAAGCGCCTGCTGGCGGCTCTGTCATACTGGCGGCCTTGATGTTAAAAATGGGTGCCTATGGTTTCTTGCGCTTTAGTATGCCGATTGTGCCGGATGCTTGTCAGCATTGGTATCCATTAATGATTGCGCTATCACTGATTGCGATTGTTTACATTGGCTTTGTGGCCATTGTGCAAAAAGACATGAAACGTTTGATTGCGTATTCTTCTGTGGCACACATGGGTTTTGCGACCTTGGGTTGCTTCATGCTGTATTTGATTGTTGCGCGCACCTCGAATCACGCGGCGGCGATGTTAGGTATCGAAGGTTCGATGGTACAAATGATTTCGCATGCCTTTAGTACCGGCGCTTTGTTTGTTGGCATCGGCATTATCTACGAACAAATGCATACGCGTTTAATTAAAGATTACGGCGGCATTGTGAATACCATGCCTATTTTCGCAAGCTTTTTAGTCTTGTTTGCGATGGCGAATGTAGGCTTGCCGGGCACTTCTGGTTTCGTCGGCGAGTTTATGGTGCTACTCAGTAGCTTTCAGGCGAGCCCTTGGATTACGTTTGCTGCAGCAAGCACCTTGATTTTATCCGCTGCGTACACCTTATGGATGGTGAAGCGCGTTGTGTGGGGGGACATCGCAAACCCACAAGTGGCAAAATTAAAAGATATTGGTTGTGCTGATGTGATCGTAATGAGTTTGCTCGCTGTCGGTGTGATCGGTTTGGGTGTCTATCCCAATGTCTTATTAAACGTTTTCCATTCTTCCGTCGGCCATTTAATGCAATTGGCACTGGCCCATAAGGTGTAATGAATCATGATGCAAGCGCTAGCCCCCATATTTCCTGAAATCATATTAAGTGTCACGCTGTGCGTGGCATTGTTGGCAACTGTTTATGGGCAGCGAGTGTGTCGTTGTATGCCGCTTGGTTTAACCATGATTGGTCTTGCGGCAACGTTTGCCATGATTTGTTTATTTTACCCTCATCATTTGAAATTTGGTTTTGACCAAATGCTGGTGTTTGATCCTTTGTCCGGTTTATTAAAAGCAGTGATGGTTTTGTTCACGGGTTTTGTGTTTGTCTTATCGCGTCGTTATGTGGCTGATCGCGAAATGCCTTCTGGCGAGTTCTACGTGCTAGCGAGTTTATCGTTGCTTGGCATGATGTTCATGGTCTCATCGAATCATTTCTTGGTTTTATACCTTGGTTTAGAACTACATACCTTGCCGTTAATGGCGATGGTGGCGTTGCGTCGTGATAGTGCGAATGCACACGAAGCTGCGATTAAATATTTTGCTTTATCTGCTTTAGCATCAGGGATGTTGCTATATGGTGTGTCTTTATTATATGGCGCGACAGGGCATTTGGATTTTGTTTCTATTGCGCAGTTCTTGCAGCAGCAAGGCGCGCACAACGGTATGTTATTGTCGATGTCCTTGGTGTTTATTGTTGTGAGCTTGGCGTTCAAGCTAGGCATGGTGCCATTCCATATGTGGGTGCCGGATGTTTACGACGGCGCACCGACTGCGGTGACTTTATTCATGAGTTCTGTACCCAAAATCGCAGGTTTAGGTTTAGCAATGCGCGTATTAGGCGCGGCGATGCCGAGTATGGCAGCGCACTGGCAAAGTTTATTTATTATTATGGCGGTGTTGTCGATGTTACTGGGTAACTTGATTGCGATCGCACAAACCAATATTCGTCGATTGTTGGCGTACTCATCGATTGCCCACATGGGTTATTTAAGTTTAGGTTTGATTGCGGCGACACCTGAAGGTTTCCGCGCATCGGTATATTACGGCATTGTTTATGCTCTGATGAGTTTGTCTGCCTTTGGCGTGTTGGTTGTGATGAGCAAGCAGGGCGTTGAGATTAACAACGTGAGTGATTTAAAAGGCTTGGCGCAACGCAATCGTTGGTTAGCCTTGTTGATGTTATTTATTGTCTTCTCCATGGCGGGTATTCCACCGTTCGTGGGCTTCTTCGCGAAGCTAACGGTCTTAATGGCATTGGTCCACGCACACTTTGTGTGGCTTGCCGTCTTCGCACTCGCCTGCGCGATCATCGGCGCGTATTACTACTTACGCTTGATCCGTGTCATGTATTTTGAAGCCCCAGCAGAAAACACGTTTGATACACCTATCCATTGCAGTGAGCAGGGGGTTCTCAACATTTCTGCTGTGGCGTTGTTGGTGCTGGGTGTGATGCCTAGCCTGCTGTTGCCTTTTGTGCAGGGTTTATTTTGAGCGCGCTATTTAATTCTTGCACCCCTTATTCACGAGCTAACTGGACAACCTAGGTGTTTTGGTTCACAGTTCGTATCAATTTTTTCGGACAAGGAGGACTCTAATGAAAAATCTCACCGCTTTTATAGGTGTTGTGCTGACGGCGAGCCTTTTGTTTTCTAGCCAAGCTGAGGCTTATGGCTTATTTTTCAATGCTGGCGCAGGTCTTCAAACCCAAACAAATAAGGTGGCTCCCAATATTTCCCTCACTTATACTGAAAGTGGTGCTACAACAGCTGCTTCAGCAAAAAGCATGCTAGAGGCGATCCAACCAGCAGCAGAATTTCAGTTTGGTTACGATGCACTAATCGGCAAACACCTTTACTGGGGTAGTAACCTTTTTTTGAATACCTCAACGGGACAAAAAAGAACATACAGCACGCACGCAACGGATACGGAAGGTAGCTCGGTAACTAACTTGGCTGTGAATCTTAAAAATAAGTTTGATCCTCTTGCTGGTGGTATTGATTTTAGGTTGGGTTATGGTACAGAAAATACCGCGATTTTCAGCATCTTGGGTATGAGCGTTACCGGCATCGATACAAGTGTCGAAGTAAGTTATAACATTACTGGCGATTATCCTGATAGTGATTATGCCGTTGGCAACTTTAGGAAAATCGTTGCTGGTGTTCGTGCCGGTGTTGGCTTGCAACATATGTTTACAGAAAATTGGGGTGTTTACATGCGCTATGTTTATACTCAATACCAAAAATATTCAAAACATATTGAAACTAGCGATCCAGTTTCAACATTTGATAAACATGATGCGCCATATACGCAATCCAGTATGGTAAGTGTCGTATATTCTTTTTAGATAATGCAGTTTTCTCTGGCTGTGTAATATTTGCGCTAGATCTGCGTTTTTATCACGCCCCTTAATACTTCCTTAAGAATCGCTTGATATCCTGATCGGAATACTAATTAAAAAGCATCATTTTAGCAGGAGGTATACCATGGGTAGCACAGCAGTAGCACAGAAATCAGGTTCATCTAAGAAAGATCTAGAACATACTGTTGGTACAATGCTGACCTCTATTGAGCTGATGCAGCATTTGATGGGGGATGAGCTAACAACAGCGAAAGATAAACTTATCGAGCAGCTTAAAGAATATACTGCTGATGTGGACATGGCCTTGGGCTCAAAACAAGTAAGTATGCTCATGTTGGCTGTTCAAATACGTGACCTCGTAAAAGATTCACAAAAGCAAGCATTCAATGATGTCATTGCAGCACTTGTTGATAAAGGTGCAGATCTCACCGCAAGACAGTTTGAAGCCTTGCACAGAAAAGAGGTGAAAAATTTTCTCGGATTGGGAGATGAAAATAGGGCGCAGCTAAAGAGTTTGTTGTTTTCCTATGTGAAGCCAACAAAAAATTTCTTGGGCCTGAAGGTTGAAAAACCCAATGAAGCTATTGTCTTGGAGATACTGAGGGACCTACATTCTTGGGATTGCGGAATCTATAATAAAAAACCGGCGAGTAACAGAGCGCTTTCGGAAGAGGTAGAACAGGATGAACTACAAGAGACGCTGAATCTTATGCATAAAGGCGCTTCACCAGTAAATATTATTACAAAACTGCACCAGGCCATGCAGGGATGTAGTAAACAGGATGCATTTACTCTGCTTGTTCAGGAATGTATGAAGTTAATGGATGACAGCGCACCTGCACCAACCCCGCCAGTGAAGAGTGTTGATACAAGGTTTATCCTTTGAGTGTCATCCCGCGCTTGACGCGGGATCTCCATCTATAACCGCAGTACTACCAGGAGATTCCGGCTTTCGCCGGAATGACGGCGGTGACACCAGGCGGTCCCAGATAAGTGCTCCGCATGTTTCTGGGATGACAAGCTCAAGACCGGGATGACATCTTTTTTTCAAACATTCAAATAAACCACATAACCTGCACTAAACAGCATGATCATCGCAGCGATGTGATTAATATGGCGAGCAATAAAGCCTTTGTTTTCCCTGGCGCCAACAATACGACCCAACACGGTCATACTAATAAACCATAACCATGATGTGAGAATGCACCCTGTCGTAAATAACATGCGATCATGACGATGATAACTCATGGCTGCGGTACCAATCACGCCAATTGTATCTAAATAAGCATAGGGATTTAATAAAGAGACTGAACAAGCAAACAGAATTTGTTTTTGCCAGGACATACGTTGCCGCGGGGCATTATTTTTGTTATCAGCCGGTGTTTTCCAGAGTTGCCATGCGATAAAGAGTAAGAAACAGACGCCAACGATGACCATGGCCATCTTAATCGTGGGAACTTCCAGTAACACGGCCGAAACACCTAGGACAGCTAAGAGAATCAGTAGGGTATCGCAAATGCCGGCGGTGATCACCGCTGGGGCGGCTTGCCAGAGGCGTGGCTGAGTCGCACCTTGCGATAAAATAAACGCATTTTGCGGTCCAAGTGGCAAAATTAGACCAAATGCTAACAACATTCCCTGAATGAATGCTTCCATACCAGTTTACTCACGATTGCTATATATCTCTATGCTACAATGTTCTTCTTAATAAGCAACCAAGGAATGGGTCGCTATGAAAGCATCCGATCTTTTTTTGAAATGTCTTGAGGCACAAGGCGTTGATACTATTTATGGTGTGCCTGGCGAAGAAAATGCCGACATCATGATTTCTCTACTCGATTCACCCATTGATTTTGTGACTTGTCGTCATGAACAAACGGCCTCTTTCATGGCAGACATGCATGGTCGTTTAACCGGTAAGCCGGCGGTGTGTTTAGCAACCTTGGGTCCCGGCGCAACTAATTTATTAACCGGTGTTGCGAATGCAAACATGGATTATGTACCACTGGTTGCCGTGATTGGGCAAGCGGACACGCATCGTTTGCACAAAGAGTCGCATCAAAACATGGATTCTGTTTCCATGTTTGAACCCGTCACTAAATGGTCGGCAACGATTCGTGAAGCCGAAGCGATCCCGGAAATTATTGAAAAAGCCTTTAAAGTTGCTTGTACAGGAAAACCTGGTGCCGTGTTAATTGAATTGCCGGAAGATATTGCAAAGCATGACACGAAAGTAAAAGCATTGCCGCATGTCAATGCGGGGATTGAATCTGGTGTTGACCGCGCCCACTTAGATAAAGTGCTGGAGCTCATTGCTAAGGCGAAAAAAGGCATTGTGTTAGTCGGTAACAGTGCTGCACGCGAACATTGCGACGAAGCGCTTACGCATTTTGTTGATAAGACTGGCTTTTATGGTGCCTGTACGTTTATGGGTAAAGGCACGCTATCTGCAAATCATCCGCGATCACTCTACACTGTAGGCCTCGGGATGAAAGACATTGCGGTGCAAGCATTTGATGAAGCCGACTTGGTGATTTGTGTGGGTTATGACATGGTGGAATGGGGGCCAGACAAATGGAATGGCCGTGATGACAAAACCATTATTCATATTAGTGATTCTGCGGCGGAAGTGGATAAACATTATTTGCCGACGGTAGAAATCGTGGGGCATATGCCAACGATCTTGCGACAGTTGTCCGATGTGTTGCCGAGCAAGCCGGCAGCAGATTCAAAAGACTGGAAGAAACTACGCGATCAGATTACAGAAGAATTACATGCACATGATAAGGATGCGGGATTTCCTGTTAAACCGCAACGTATCTTGAGTGACTTGCGTGAAGCGATGGGCGAGCATGATATCTTAATTAGTGATGTAGGTGCGCACAAAATGTGGGTGGCGCGCCATTATCCTGCTTATCATTCCAAGACCTGCTTTATTCATAATGGTTTTTGTTCCATGGGTGGTGCGATGCCAGGTGGAATAGTCGCTAAGCAACAGCATCCTGAACGTAATGTTGTCGCACTTTGTGGTGACGGTGGTTTCATGATGAGCATTCAAGCTTTGGTGACTGCGGTGCAGTATAAAATCCCGATGACAGTTTTAGTTTGGGAAGATAATGAATATGGTTTAATTAAGTGGAAGCAGGAAATGGCTTATCATCAGCATTCACATATTGATTTAGATAATCCAGATTTGCTGGCCCTCTCAACAGCATTTGGTGCGAATGCGATTGCCGTTGATTCTGCCGAAGGCTTAAAGCCTGCGTTAGAAGCCGCGTTTGCAGAAAAAACAAAGCCATCCGTGATTATTGTCCCGGTGGATTACAGAGAGAATATGAAGTTGACAGCACATTTGGGTGAGATTATTTGCCACTCTTAATTGTGTGCGCGCCGTCATCCCGCGCTTGACGCGGGATCTCCTGATGGAGATGCGGTGATAGATGGAGATCCCGGCTCAAGGCCGGGATGACAGGATGTTAAACAAGGAGTAATGCGTATGTGGCGTAAAGTATTTTGGATAGTATCATTGATTATGTTTGCACTCGCAGCCGCGATGTATGACGCAAACCCGATCGCCACTCATGCCATGTTATATGTGCTAACGCCGTTATTTATCGTTGGCCTCTACGACATGTTTCAAAAAAACAATAACGTATTGCGAAATTATCCTGTCGTTGGGCATATGCGTTTTATTTTAATTGGATTGCGCCCTGAAATTCAGCAGTATTTTATTGAAACTAACCAAGACGGTATGCCATTCAGTGATGAATTGCGTCATCTCGTTTATGCACGTGCAGAAGGCTATGATGAGACCTTGCCGTTTGGTACGCAACGCGATACCTACCAAGAAGGTTTTGCTTTTGCCATGCATTCTATGAGTCCGACCAAGCTAGGTGATGAGCATGCGCGTGTGACAGTTGGCGGAGAGGCCTGCACACAACCTTACGATGCATCTCGTTTAAATATTTCTGCGATGAGTTTTGGTGCCTTAAGTGCGAACGCTATTCGATCTTTAAATATGGGCGCGAAAATTGGTGGGTTTGCACATAACACGGGTGAGGGAGGCTTGTCGCCCTATCATCAAGGACCTGGCGGTGATTTGTTTTGGCAGTTAGGCACGGGTTATTTTGGCTGCCGCACGCCAGAAGGTAATTTTGATGAAGCACAATTTAAAGCGAAAGTGGTATTGCCGCAAGTGAGAATGATTGAGATTAAATTGTCGCAAGGTGCGAAGCCAGCGCATGGCGGTTTATTGCCGGGCGCTAAAGTCGATAAAGAGATTGCAACGATTCGTGGGATCCCTGAAGGGAAAGATTGTTTGTCGCCACCTACGCACTCAGCTTTTTCAACGCCACGCGAGTTATTACACTTTGTGCAACACTTACGAGAATTGTCAGGCGGCAAGCCCGTTGGCTTTAAATTATGTTTGGGTTGCCCCACTAATTTTATGGGAATATGTAAAGCGATGATAGAGACTGGCATTAAGCCTGATTTTATTACCGTTGATGGTGCTGAGGGCGGCACAGGTGCTGCGCCCTTAGAGTTTACTGATTTCTTGGGCGTACCATTAAATGAGGCGCTAGCATTTATTCATAACACCTTGGTCGGTTTAAACTTGCGTGAAAACATCCGCATTATTTCTAGCGGAAAAGTCGTGAGTGGTTTTGATATGTTGAGCAAGATGGCTTTAGGTGCCGATATGTGTAACTCAGCACGTGCGATGATGTTCGCATTAGGTTGCATTCAGTCACGCCGCTGTAATACGAACATGTGTCCGACAGGGATTGCGACACAAGATCCTTCTCGCTCATATGCGGTGGTACCCGAGAGTAAGGGACAGAAAGTGGCGAACTTTCATCAACGCACGGTTGAAAGTTTCTTAGAGGTTTTGGGTGCGACAGGCGTGCATAGCGTTGATGAGCTAACACCTGATCACGTATTTCGCCGGACTAGCTTGACGGAGATTTTGCCTTTCCGATTGATTTATCAGTTTTTAGAGCCGGGTGATATTTTGGCGGGCAAAGCAACACTGCGGTATAGTATTTACTGGGAAAAAGCCAGTGCAGATAAATTTTAACGGAGAATAACCAGATGACGATCCAAACGACGAATCCAGCAACAGGGGCATCAATCAAAACGTATCGTGGGATGAACGATAAAAACATTGATGATGCGGTTGCTGAAGTGCATGGTGCTTTTTTACAGTGGCGAGAAACAGACTTCGCGACGCGTCGCCATCATATGCAACGTGTAGTCGATGCACTGGTGAAACAAAAAGAAGATTTTGCGCGTTTAATTACGCAAGAAATGGGAAAACCCATTACGCAGTCACGCGCTGAGATTGATAAATGCGTCAACCTATGCGAACACTACATGCAGCATGCTGAAACTTATTTGGCATCACGTCACGTTGATACGCAGTACTCGAAAAGTTACGTGACTTACGAGCCGATGGGGATTGTCTTTGCGATCATGCCGTGGAACTTTCCTTTCTGGCAAGTCTTTCGTTTTATTGTGCCTACTTTAATGGCCGGGAATGTGGGCATTTTAAGTCATGCTGAAATTTCTACGGGTACGGGCTTTGCGATTGAAACGATTTTCGAACATGCGGGCTTTCCGCATCATGCTTTTCGTCATGTAGCGATTGAAAACGCACAAGCTGCAAAAATCATTGCAGATGAACGTGTGACTGCAGTGACTTTAACGGGTAGCGAGGGTGCAGGACGTGCGGTAGCAGCACAAGCGGGGCAGGCCTTAAAACCCATCGTACTAGAGTTAGGTGGTTGTGATGCTTATGTGATTTTAGAAGATGCGGATTTAGATCTAGCCGCGGAAGCTTGCGTTAAGTCACGCTTAAATAATTCGGGGCAGGTGTGTATTGCGGCAAAACGCATGATTGTCGTGGATGCTGTGCGTGAAGAATTCCAGCGCTTAGTCATTGAGAAGGCGCAAGCCTATGTGCCTGGCGATCCGATGGATGAAGCATGCACCATGGGGCCTATGGCGCGCGCAGATTTGCGTGAGGGCTTGCATAAACAAGTCTTGGCATCAGTAGAAGCGGGCGCGACCTTAGTGCAAGGTGGTGAAATACCTGAGCATCGCGGCTTTTACTATCCAGTAACAATCTTAAAAGACATTCCACCTGAAGCGCCAGCCTATTACGACGAATTATTTGGGCCTGTCGTTGCTTTTATCGATGCCAAAGATGAAGAAGAAGCATTGACGATTGCAAACAGTGTGCACCTTGGTTTAGGCGCCGCTGTCTTTACGCAAGATTTAGAAAAGGGCGAGCATATTGCCAAGCATGTTTTACAAGCGGGCGCAGTATTCGTGAATGCGTATGTGGGATCGGATCCGCGTTTACCATTTGGCGGTGTTTATAACTCAGGCTTTGGTCGCGAACTCTCAGAAGAAGGCATTCGTGCTTTTGTAAATACGAAGACGGTTTGTGTGAAATGAGTATGAATAACAACCACAAAATACTCATTATAGGTGCTGGCATAGCCGGACCTATGGTTTGCTATTGGCTAAAAAAATATGGTTTCAATCCAACCCTAATAGAAAGAAGCGAACAATTAAGAACGGGTGGATACGCCATAGACATTCGCGGTATTGCGACAGATATTGTCAAAAAAATGGGTGTATATGATGATATCTATGCAAAACGCACATCGCTATTGTCAGCGCGCTATGTGGATGCTGATGGTCAAACACTATCAGAGGAACACGGTGAAAAAGCTAGTTTCAGAGACGGCGATGATGTTGAGATCGTTCGCGGTGAATTAGTTAATATTTTATTACAAGCCATCCCTGACGTACCGTGCCATTTCCATAAAGAAATCATAAGCCTTACGCAAAAGGAACAATTTGTCGACGTGACTTTTAGAGATGGCCAAATCGATCGCTATGATCTAGTGATGGCGGCCGATGGTTTGCACTCGTCGACTAGAGGGATGACCTTTTCAGACGAAGATTTTCAGCTCTTCAATCTAAACGCTTACATCAGCGTTTCTGGTATACCCAATTATTTAAATCTTAATAGAACTCAAGTTGCATTCGAAAAAAACCAAAAATTCATTGGCATACATAGCGATAAAGATCCTAATAAAGCATTGGTCACTTTTGCGTTTCGAGCAAAGAAAGTGTTAAGTGGTCTAGCCAATGAGAAAGGGCAAAAAGAATGTCTTAAAGACGTGTTCTATGATCTGGGATGGGAGTCGAATAAGATACTCGATCTTATGAATGACTGTGACGACTTCTACTTTGATGCTATTGCCCAGATAAAAATGGACTCATGGACTAAAGGTCGTGTCGCATTGCTGGGCGATGCCGGTTATTGTGCTTCGCCATTGTCTGGCCAGGGAACTAATTTGGCCATTGTCGGCGCTTATATCTTAGCGAGCGAACTAAAGGCAGCAGAAGGTAATTATCCCGTGGCCTTTAAGCGTTACAACGAACTCATGCGTCCCTTTGTTGATCCTAATCAAGACTTGGGGATTTGGGTAGCAGAGAGTTTTCTGACGGATGGTGACGTCTCGAAAGAGATAATAGAACAGCGTTCAAGTATGATTATGGAAAAAATTAAAATGGCGGCGAATGCGATTTCACTACCTGATTATGGGTGAGGAAGCTGTCATCCCGCATTTGATGCGGGATCTCCATCTATTTCTAACATAGTTTATGCGACTGCCGATATAAAAATTCTGTCGCGTGCACTAGCGTTGCTTGAGCCAGCATGAGGTCGTTGGATTTAGCATTTTTCATCGCAGCTGTTAATGGTTCATCTAGATCATTATATAACTCATAATCATTTACCTTCAGCGCCGCGAATTGCAAGCTTGCAATTAACCAAGCCGGATAATCATCAGCAGGAAGTGCTGCAAATACTTGTTCGAGTGAGCGTTCGCCGCGAACTTCATTCAATGTGGTTTTTGCATAAGCCTTATAACACGCATCATCATTCGCCAAAGCCGAAGCAAAAGCGCCCATGACAGTCGTCCACATTTTCTCAGTTAAGCTGGCATCAGCAGATAGATATTCCCCCGCAGTTGCCATGGCTGAAATAGCTTGAATATAAGAAGCTTCAGTACTCGCATCATAAGATGCCACGAGATACGCCCATGCCCACGCGCGCATCGCTGCATTGTCTTTTTGTTCATTGAGCGGCTCAAGTATTTTTCGCATCTCATCGCGATATTTTTCTAACACGCTATCATCTGCATCCATCATTTTTGCAGCAATTAATAATCGTCCTAACATCCACGCTTTTTCTGCATTATCAGGGGAGCAAGATATGGCCCCTTTAAACTTGGGAAGCATCAGTACGTATTGTTTAGCATCCCCAGCGAGTGCAGCAGCAAAAACAGGCATGCTAAGTGCATAAGCGCGTTTAGCAGCATATTCAGGGTTAAAATTAGACGTTGTATCTTGCTGAGCCTGAGCGTAAGCAGTTTGAATAAATGAGTGCATAGTCGAGTAACCTGTGTTTTTTTATATTACTAGGTGTTGCTAGCGCGGCAGCAGATATCAATAAAGAAATAAGGCCGACGCTGACAAATTGAATTTTTATCGGGGGGCATACTAACACAAACATTTGCTGACGCAATGTTCAGCAGATACCCCAGCCATCAATTAATAGGAAAAATCCTAAAAAAGGCTTGAACCAATGTGTGTAGTTTGTTAAGATTCCGCCCTCTGATGCGGGGTGGAGCAGTCCGGTAGCTCGTCGGGCTCATAACCCGAAGGTCGTAGGTTCAAATCCTGCCCCCGCTACCATTTTTTGAGAGGCCCATAGAGGTCTCTATTTTTGCAGATAAGAACAATGAGGATGGGCTATATGCCCATTTTTTATTACTAATTGATTAATATGACAGAAAAAAAGACAGATTTATTGGCCTTACTGCAAACAGCGAGCGAGACGGTGGCGCTTAGTCTTTGGGGACACGAGTTTGTCCAAGAAGATGGGCAAAGAATCTTGCGAGTTTATGTCGATAAGCCCGGTGGTGTTGATTTAGATGACTGTGCTCGTGCTAGTCGCCAAATGAGCCGCTTACTCGATGTAGAAGAAGCCTTGGAAGGGCGCTTTAATTTAGAAGTGTCTTCACCAGGTATTGAGCGACCTTTATTTAACGTAGCGCAATATACGCAGTTTCTTGGGGAAATGATTGCGATCAAAACCCAAGAGCCGTTAGATAAACGCCGACGATTTAAGGGTGTGTTGCGTACAGTGGACGAAACACAGGTAACGATGGACATTGATGGGCAATCGTTTACGATTCCTTTTGCGATGATTGATAAGGCGCATGCGGTAAGCACGTCCTGATATTAACAGAGAGAAGATCCGATGATTAACAAAGATATACTTGTTTTGGCAGAAACTCTATCTAACGAGAAAGGCTTAGAGAAACAGGTGGTTTTTGAAGCGCTAGAAGCCGCATTGGCTATGGCGTCTCGTAAAGCCAGCGATATTCCTAATATGGATGCGCGTGTTTCAATTGATCAAGAAACTGGGGATTACGAAACTTTCCGTATATGGACTGTGGTTAACGAAGAAGACTACGAGTTTATTGAGCGTCACTATACTTTAGAAGAAGCAAAAGAAGTTCAATCAGATTTAGATCTCGGCGATACTATCGAAGAGCCTATCGAATCTTGCAAGTTTGGTCGCATTGAAGCGCAAGCAGCAAAACAAGTGATTCTACAAGAAGTTCGCAAAGCGGTGCGCGCAAAAATGGTGAAAGACTATGAAGATCGCGTAGGTGAGTTAGTCAATGGTACGGTTAAACGTGTTACGCGCGAAGCTATCTATGTTGATTTGGGTGGTAATGCGGAAGCCGTGATTCGTCGCGAAGATATGTTGCCACGTGAAATTGTTCGCGTGAATGATCGCATTCGTGCTTATCTTTTTGAAGTGAATACAGAATCTCGCTCGCCACAGATTTTATTAAGTCGCACACACCCTGACATGTTAAAAGCCTTGTTTGAGGTGGAAGTGCCAGAAATCGGCGAAGGTGTTATTAGCGTGAAAGCGTGTGCACGTGATCCAGGTAATCGCGCGAAAGTTGCGGTAAAAACCAATGATGGTCGTATCGATCCAATTGGTGCTTGTGTTGGTATGCGTGGTGCACGTGTGCAGGCCGTATCAAGTGAGTTATCTGGTGAGCGCATCGATATTGTGCAGTGGGATAGTAATCCTGCGCAGTTTGTTATTAATATTTTGGCACCCGCAGAGGTCACATCGATTGTTGTTGATGAAGAAAAACATTCAATGGATGTTGCCGTAGCGGATGAACAACTTGCGCTAACGATTGGTCGCAATGGTCAAAACATTCGTTTGGCCGCAGAGTTAAGTGGTTGGACATTAAATGTAATGAATGCTGAAGATGCTCAAGCAAAATCTGAGTCTGAAGCAGAAAAAACAGTGGCTCAATTTGTTGAAGAGCTTGAAATTGAAGCTGACTTGGCCGCTTTATTGGTGCAAGAAGGCTTTATTTCAATAGAAGAAATTGCATATGTTGATGAAGCGGAATTGCTAAATTTAGAAGGCTTGGATGAAGAATCCGTTGCTGAATTACGTAACCGTGCTAAAGATGTGATGTTGACCAAAGCCTTAGTGAGTGATGCGGCAGAGCAACCGCAAGATGACTTATTAAATATGGATGGCATGACAGAAGAAATGGCGGAGAAATTGGCGAAACATAGTATTTTGTCAATGGAAGATTTGGCAGAGCAAGCTGTTGATGAATTATTAGAAATTGAAGAGCTGGGGCTAAATGAACAAAAAGCGGCGCAATTGATTATGACTGCGCGAGCACCTTGGTTTGAAGAAGAGGATTCCACAAAGTAATCATTTGCGGAAGGTCTTTTTAAGTTAATTGGATATATAAAGTATGGCTGTCAAAACAACAGTAGAACAACTCGCTAAATTGGTCGGCATGTCGGCTACGCGTTTGCTAAAACAAATGCAGGAAGCTGGCATTGATTTGAATAAAGCAGATCAAGAAGTGTCAAGTGCACAAAAAGCGCAGTTACTCAAGTATTTGCAAAGCGGTAAAAAACCTACGAAAACAGCGGCTGCGTCAGCCGAAGATCAAGCTGAAAAGAAACCCGTGGTAAAAAAACCAGTCTTACGTCGTCGTGAAGAAGTTAGCCAGATGAAAACGGGTGACAGCGGACGTAAAACCGTGACGGTTAAAGTACGTAAGCGGACAATCATCAAACCTGTAGAAGAAGAGGTCCCCGTTGAAGAACCAGCACCAGTTCAGGAAGCGCCAGAGACACCAGTAGAAGCAGAAGCAACAACAACAGTAAAAACAGATAAGCCTGCGGACAAACCTGCAGGCAACAAGCCAAGTGCCGAACCAAAGAAAACAAAGCCGAAAGCTGCAACACCTGCGAGTAAGCCAAAAATTGAAGAAGCACAGCGAAAAAAACCTAAGTCACGCTTAGCTGGCACAAGCAGCAAAGAAAAATATCGCTTAACGACAGCCGCTGCAATGAGCAATGCTGAACGCGAAGCCAGCGTAGCCGTTGCAGAAACACCCGCATCGCGTCGTCGCAAACGGGGCAAAGTGGACCTTGGTTCAACTGTCTTAACTGAGCATGCATTTGAAAGACCTACGGCGCCAGTAACGCATGAAGTTGTTGTGCCAGAATCTATTACTGTGGCCGAGCTTGCTGTGAAAATGTCAGTGAAAGCTGCCGCAGTCATCAAAGTCATGATGGGCATGGGCTCAATGGCGACGATTAATCAAGTGATTGATCAAGACACTGCAACACTGATTGTTGAAGAAATGGGGCACAAAGCTCGTCGTGTTAGTGACAATGCAGTGGAAGAATCTCTAGATGATCACCTCGATAATGCGGCAGAAAAAATATCGCGCCCACCGGTGGTTACGATTATGGGGCATGTCGATCACGGTAAAACTTCTTTATTAGATTACATTCGTCGTACCAAAGTCGCTTCAGGTGAAGCGGGTGGTATTACACAACATATTGGTGCGTATCACGTTGAAACAGAGCGTGGCACAATTACTTTCTTAGACACACCAGGTCACGAAGCGTTTACTGCGATGCGAGCACGGGGTGCGCAATGTACTGATATTGTGATTTTGATTGTGGCTGCCGATGATGGTGTGATGCCGCAAACAGTCGAAGCGGTGCAGCACGCGAAAGCAGCGGGTGTGCCGATGATTGTGGCTGTTAATAAAATCGATAAACCAGACGCTGATCCTGACCGTGTTAAAACTGAATTATCTCAACATGATGTTCTCCCAGAAGACTGGGGTGGTGACGTCATGTTCCAGCATGTTTCTGCTAAAACCGGTGACGGTGTAGATGACTTACTAGAAGCTATTTTGGTCTTGTCGGAGATGCAAGAATTTACTGCGGTGGCCAGTGGTTCCGCGAAAGGTATTATTATTGAGTCGCGTTTAGATAAAGGACGTGGTTCTGTTGCAACGATGTTGGTGCAACAAGGCACCTTGAGAAAAGGTGATATTGTTTTGGCGGGCCGTTATTATGGTCGTGTACGTGCTTTAGTCGGTGAGGCGGGCAAAGAAATATCTTCTGCTGGCCCATCTATTCCTGCTGAAATTCTTGGTTTGAATGGCACGCCTAATGCAGGTGACGATGTTTTTGTTGTTCCTACTGAGCGCAGGGCGCGTGAAGTAGCGATGTTCCGCGAAGGAAAATATCGTGACGTAAAACTTGCAAGGCAAGGGCCAACGACACTAGAAGATATCTTCTCTGTTGGCAAAGAAGACGTGAAAACGCTGAACTTAGTATTGAAAGCAGATGTGCAAGGTTCTGCTGAAGCGATTACAGAATCGCTCGCAAAATTAAATAATGATGAAGTAGCCGTGAACATTGTTTCAGTGGGTGTTGGTGGTATTAATGCCTCTGATGTCCATTTGGCGATTGCCTCACACGCTATCATGATTGGTTTCAATGTGCGTGCGGATAACTCCGCGCGTAAGCTAGTCGAAGACAATGCTGTAATGCTGCATTATCACAGCATTATTTACGACGTTATCGATGAAGTAAAACAAGTGTTGTCTGGCATGTTATCGCCTGCATTGCATGAAAAAATTATCGGTTTAGCGGAAGTGAGAGATGTTTTCCGCTCACCGAAATTGGGTGCAATTGCTGGGTGCATGGTGTTAGAGGGCGCAGTAAAACGCAATAAGCCTATTCGTGTGTTGCGTGACAATGTTGTGATCTATGAAGGTGAGTTAGAGTCGCTGCGTCGTTTCAAAGAAGATGTTGGCGACGTAACACATGGGAAAGAATGCGGTATTGGCGTTAAAAATTATAATGACGTGAAGGTTGGTGATCAGATTGAAGTATTTGAAACAATCGAAGTCGCACGCACCATCGATGATAAGAAAGAGTAACGTCTTCCTATGAAATTAAACATTCAGAAAGAAAGCCATCGCGTGGCTCGGATTAACGATCTGATCCTAAAAGAACTTGCTGTTATCTTACAGCAAGAGATGAAAGACCCACGGTTAGAGATGGTAACCATTACAGAAGTGGATGTGGCGCCTAACTTGGCGCATGCAAAGGTATATTTTACGGTAATGGCGGAGAAGGGTACTGCTAGCGAACAGCAATTGGCGCTTTTAAATAAAGCTGCCGGCTTTTTAAGAAGTCAGCTGGGATCTCGCATAGTATTAAGGTACGTTCCGGCATTGCGATTTTTTTTGGATACGTCTATGGATCGTGGTAACAAACTAGATACGTTACTCGATCAAATAGATTAAAGGAGTTATCAACGTGGCACATTTACGTCGATTTCGTGGTCGTGATGTTCATGGCATTTTACTACTAGATAAGCCGCTCGGTTTGTCATCTAATGAAGCGTTACAAGAAGCAAAGCGGATTGTAAATGCGCGTAAAGCAGGGCATACCGGATCTTTAGATCCACTTGCTACAGGTATGTTGCCGATTTGTTTTGGTGAGGCGACCAAGTTTTCACAGTTTTTACTGGATGCAGATAAGTGTTATTACACGGAAATGCAACTGGGTATAAAAACCACCACGGGTGATGCCGAAGGTGAAACTGTCGAGCAAAAATCCTTTGAAGGGATTGATAAAGCCAAGTTGCAACAAGTGATGGAAAAATTTCGTGGTCACAGCAAGCAAGTGCCATCGATGTATTCCGCCTTAAAATATGAAGGTCAGCCGCTGTATAAGTTAGCGCGCGAAGGTATTGAGGTAGAGCGTGAGCCGCGTGATATTCATGTTTATGAAATTGAATTATTGGATTTTGATGCGGCATCAGGTATTGCGGCGGTGCGCATACACTGTAGCAAGGGTACCTATATTCGTACGCTGACCGAAGATATCGGTGAGCAGTTAGGCTGCGGCGCACATGTTGCGGCATTACGACGTGAGTCTGTCGGTCCCTTTGAGATGGATGATATGATTAGTTTGGAAACCTTGGCAGAAGCCAAGGATTTCAACATGACCGGCGCTGATGGCTATTTAAAGCCTATCCAAACCTGCATTGATGCTTACCCCAAGATTAAACTGACGGCAGAAAATACCCAGGCATTACAATTTGGGCAGGTCGTTCAGTTAGATAGAGTCATTGAACCCGGCATGATTCAATTATATGCCCCTGATGACACTTTTATTGGCATTGGTGAGGTTTCAGAAGACAATGAGCTGACCTCAAAACGGCTGGTCTCGGAGCGCCACGTGAAGCGCAGTATTTCGGACGAGAACTATTAATGTTGGCAAATTATGCGTATAATCCGCCACTTAACTAAGATGATATAAATTTACCCACTAAGGAGTGTTAACATGACAACAACCGTTGCACTAGATGACTTCCGTCAATCTGCAAACGACACAGGTTCACCTGAATATCAGGTGGCAATTTTTACCAAGAGAATCACCCACTTAACCACCCATCTTAAGGCAAACCCTAAAGATGCGCATACGCGTCGTGGCTTAACCCGTTTGGTGAGCAAGCGCCGTAAATCGTTGGATTATCTCAAAGGTAAAAACTTCGATCGCTACCAGAAATTAATTAAAGCACTAGGCATCCGCCGTTAAGGAATATTATGTTTAAGCAAGTTACGAAAACGTTTCAATTTGGGGCACATGAAGTCAGCATAGAGACGGGTTATATTGCTCGTCAGGCGACTGCGTCCGTGATGGTGAATATGGCTGATACAATGGTATTGGTTACCGTTGTGGGTAAAGACGATGCTGATCCAATGCGTCCATTCTTCCCGTTAACTGTTAACTACCAAGAGCGTCAATATGCGGCTGGTAGTATTCCTGGCGGTTATTTGAAACGTGAAGGTCGTCCATCTGAGCGTGAAACATTAACATCACGTTTAATTGATAGACCGATTCGTCCCTTGTTCCCTGATGGCTTTAAAAATACAGTGCAAGTTGTTGCTACGGTTATGTCTCTAAACCCAGAAGTGGGTGGTGACATTCCTGCAATGATTGGTGCGTCTGCTGCGTTGGCATTATCAGGCATTCCATTTGGCGGCCCGATTGGTGCGGCGAAAGTGGGTTGTATTGGTAATCAATTAGTACTTAACCCAACGCCTGAGCAACTCGAACAATCTGATTTAGAAATGACAGTTGCTGGTACAGACAAAGCGGTATTAATGGTGGAATCACAAGCAAAAGAATTGCCTGAATCTACTATGCGTCAAGCAGTGATGTTTGCCCACAAAGAAATGCAGGTCATTATCAAGGCCGTTAACGAATTAGTTGCGGAAGCGGGTAAACCTCGTTGGGATTGGACAGCACCGGCATTAGATACAGACCTTTGGGGTAAGTTAACAGGCTTGGCGGAAGCACCGTTGGTCGATGCTTACAAAACCAAAGACAAAGTTGCTCGTCAAGTTAAAATTGCTGAGATTCAAGATACGGTGATGCAAGCACTTTGCCCCGAAGATCAAGAAGCCGCATATACTGATAAAGATGTTGTACCTTTATTTAAAAAGCTGGAAAAACAAATTGTTCGTAGCAGTGTCTTACGTGGCGAACCACGTATTGACGGTCGCGACACAAAAACCGTGCGTCCTATTCATGTGAAAGTGGGTGCTTTACCACGTGCACATGGCTCAGCCGTATTCACTCGTGGTGAAACACAAGCAATTGTGACGACCACCTTGGGTTCTGGTCGTGATGCGCAAATCGTTGATTTGCCTGAAACGGAAACCAAAGATCAATTCATGTTGCATTACAACTTCCCTCCTTATTGTGTGGGTGAGACTGGCATGATGGGTTCTCCAAAACGTCGTGAAATCGGTCATGGTCGTTTGGCACGTCGCGCGTTAGAAGCCGTATTGCCTAGCCAAGAAGATTTCCCTTATGTATTACGATTGGTGTCTGAAATTACTGAGTCAAATGGCTCAAGCTCCATGGCTTCTGTCTGTGGTTCAAGCTTGGCGATGATGGACGCAGGTGTGAAATTGAAAGCACCGGTTGCGGGTATCGCGATGGGCTTGATTAAAGACGGCGATAAGTACGCAGTCTTGACAGATATCTTGGGTGATGAAGATCACTTAGGTGATATGGACTTTAAAGTAGCGGGTACCGAGCAAGGTATTACGGCTTTACAAATGGATATCAAAATCGATGGTATCACTGAAGAAATTATGGATATCGCATTGGCGCAAGCGCACGATGCACGTAAACATATTTTAGGTGTGATGAACGAAGTGATTAGTGCGCCACGTGAAGAAATGTCTGATTTTGCACCGCGTATTCATACTTTCAAAATCAACCCAGAAAAAATCCGTGACGTGATTGGTAAAGGTGGTGCGGTAATTCGTTCCATCACAGAAGAAACTGGCGTGACTATCGACATCGACGATGATGGTACGATTAAAATTGCGGCAGTGGATGGTGAAGCAGCGAAAGCAGCAATCCAGCGCATTGATGACATCACAGCAGATTTAGAAATTGGTAAAGTCTACGAAGGTAAAGTGGTTAAAATCACAGACTTCGGCGCATTTGTTAGCGTGTTAGCTGACAAGCAAGGGCTGGTTCACATTTCTCAAATCAAAGAAGAGCGTATCGAGAATGTTAGCGACCACGTTTCTGAAGGCCAAGAAGTTAAAGTGAAAGTGGTTGAAATCGATCGTCAAGGTCGTGTCCGCTTGAGCATGAAAGAAGTTGAGCAAGACGCTTAACAACTAGTGTAATGAAAAATGGGGCTAACGCCCCATTTTTTTTGGAAGCAAGTGAATACACTAGCAAATATGTAGTAGGATATACTACACTTGACCTCTCTATATACGGATGTGAATGTGATGACGGATACAGACAGCAAAAAGTTGGATTTTACTGCTTTTCCTAAAGCATTAGTCAGTTTGGAACGGGCGGCTGTACGTGCACAAGCAGCAAGGAACGACGAAGAGCTACGGGATGCCGTTATTCTGCGTTTCGAATAAAGCTATGAACTCTCCTGGAAAATGCTAAAACGCCAGTTAGAACTTGAGTCACCTAACCCAACAGCAGTGGATGCATTTTCATTCAAGCAACTTATCCGAGAGGGGGCTGAAAAGCAGCTACTTTCCTCACCAGCGCAATGGTTTGTGTATCGAGAGCAGCGCAATATCACCTCACATACCTATGATGCAAAAAAAGCGGAATCAGTGTTCCTAACAGCCTTACAATTTTTGCCGGATGCACAACAATTATTGTCTGCATTAACTAAGCGTTAACATATGATTACGCTTGAGCCACACTCTCTTTTGCTTGTTCAATCGATACTTGAGCAATACATTCCTACGAAGAAGGTTCTATTATTTGGGTCTCGCGCAAATAATACGGCTAAGCCATACTCTGATATCGATTTAGCGGTATTGAGCGATGTACCGCTGCCTGTGGAGACGCTGGCACAGCTGAGGCTCGCGTTCGAAGAATCTGACTTACCTTATAAAGTTGATCTCGTCGAATGGTGTACACTGACAGAGGCCTTTCAGCAAATTATTAAATCCGCCCCAGTAGAGGTTGTTCACCCTGAAAATCTCAGCTAAACCCGTATTTATGGGCAACTAACAACGCTGCGGTCTTCACCCAAATTGCCTGATTTGCTGGAGAATCCAGCGCGGGATGGGTCTTTGCAAAGGCTTGCCAGGTTTGTTTCGGGTGCGCATGCCAATAGGTTTTTCCGGCATTAACAGCAAGCATGAACTTTTCAGCAAGCCTTTTATCCAGCGGTTTATGCATGATGATAACCAATGCGGGGTAGGGTTTTACACCGTAATCTTCTGGGTAAAACAAGCGTGTCTTAATCCCTTTTAATTTTAGCTCAAGCGGTTCAACATTTCGAAAGACATCAGATGACGCATCGACGCCTCGTGTTAGCAAAGCTTGCGCAATATTGTAATGTACTTGAATGAGTTGCACATCTTGCAGCGTCAACCCAACGTGTGCCAGCATGGTTTGTAAATGTTGGCTAGGCTTGCTGCCAGAGATGGCGATGCGCTTTCCCTTTAAATCCTGCAGTTTTTTAACAGGGCTGTCTGCTAATACCATCACAGTACTTAATGGGGTATCAATTAAATTGCCAATGACCTGAATCGGTAAATGCTGCTTTCGCGCGAGTCTCACACTATGTTGATAACTTATCCCAATATCAAACTGCCCAGCTGCAACGAGCTTTAAAGGATCCGTCGGATCCGCGGGTGCCGTGAGGTTTACGGCTAAGCCTTCACGCTGAAAAAAACCTTGCTGCTGTGCAACAAAAAGAGCGGCATGGTTAGGATTAGCCGCCCAGTCTAGTAATACATTAATTTTCTGCAGCGGTGCAGCTACTGCGAGTTGGTAGCAACAGAGAAAGAGGTACAGCCATTTTTTCATTTAAAACGAAAACTTCCGCGTAGCCGCTTTCGATCCGTTGCCGTTGTTACTAGGGGACCCAGTGAGCCCTTCCTGCGAGGCAGCAAACGGCCCCGGATAGAAGTCACTCATCTGAACTTCATCAGGCTCCGCAGTATGCGGGTCAGTAGTCGAAAGAGGCTGATACGGATAGCTGTTATTTTTTAAATGCCTGCTATTCCCGGATGAGAATACGTTTTTAATCGCACGCGGAATCATGCTACAAGCATCCAAAAACAAACCCCCTAAAAAGACGGGAGATGTCAGTATAAGACGTACGGCATCCATAACATACGCAGGAAAGTCACCTTTAGGATAAGGTTCCTCTTTAGAGGGATCGATCCCAGAACATGCCAGGCCCAGTAAGGCGCCCATTGGCGCTACCATGATTGCTAATAGACCCACGTAAGCAAAAAGCGAGGCAGGTACGGCGCTACCAGGGAATGAAAACAACAGTAACATTCCTCCTAAAAAAGCACCAACCAATCCTAGCCCAGCTGCTGTACCAAGCAGCGTAGATACGACGACGCCCAATGTTTTCATGAGCCAATTGCGATCAAAAGTCTTTTGCGCACGCTGAGCCCAATACGAATGATCGCCAAATATCTCAGTGCTCATTTGATTGAGCGCATCCGTTAAGGGAAAAAAGGTTTTGAATTCCATGCGAGCTTCCTGTTGTTTGCATCTTAAGCTGGGGAGATTATCATAAAAACCCAATAAACATAAGATTAAAACTCATTTGCGGTGAATAAGCCGCTTAATTGACGCAATATATGCGTAGATTATTGGCCCTTGCGAGGAATACAGGCTATAATCACCGCAAAAGGTGCGGTATTTATGACATATATTCACGAAAGAGCTAAATGGCCAGATTTAACCTGGGATGCAGGCCAACTGGCAGAAAAGCTAATGCTTGTTCGGCATAAACAGGGCTATTTATTAGGGCGTTTGAGTGCACTGGGATTTGATATTCAAACAGAAGCGGTACTAAAAACGCTTACCACAGATATTATTAAATCAAATGAGATTGAGGGTGAGTACTTAGATCCCGATCAAGTACGTTCTTCTTTAGCTAAGCGTCTGGGGATAGATGATGCTGGTTTGCCAGCTGCGAGTCGACACATCGATGGTATCGTTGAGATGATGCTTGATGCAACGCAACAGTGTCAGCAAGCGTTAACAGCCGATCGTTTGTTTGGGTGGCACCATTTATTATTTCCAACGGGCCGTAGCGGCATGCGACAAATCACAATTGCAAATTGGCGCACAGCAGACGCGGGGCCCATGCAGGTGGTTTCTGGTCCCATTGGGCGAGAAAAAGTTCATTATGAAGCGCCAAGTGCAAAACGATTAGTTGAAGAAATGTCAGCATTTCTAGATTGGTTTAATCATGAAGAAGGTGTCGATCCTATTATTAAAGCGGGTGCAGCCCATTTTTGGTTTGTT
Source organism: marine bacterium B5-7 (assembly GCA_021604705.1). Classification (NCBI taxonomy): domain Bacteria; kingdom Pseudomonadati; phylum Pseudomonadota; class Gammaproteobacteria; species marine bacterium B5-7. The sequence goes on from BQJM01000004.1 coordinate 53,357, forward strand.
ACGATTCACCCTTTTGAAGATGGTAATGGCCGTATTGCCCGTGCAATTGCAGACTTATGTTTGACGCGCGCTGATGGTGTTCCTCAGCGATTTTATAGTATGTCAGCCAGTATTGAGTGTGCGCGAAAACAATATTATGAAATATTAGAACATACACAAGGTGGCGGCTTGAACATTACGGCCTGGTTACAATGGTTCTTAGATTGCTTGCTTGATGCGATTGAACAGGCTGATGTGACCTTAGAAAAAGTGTTAGCTAAGGCTGCGATTTTTGAACGATTATCTAAACATAACATTAACGATAGGCAACGGAAGATGTTGAATTTATTGTTTGGTAATTTCCAAGGAAAACTAAGCACGAGCAAGTATGCGAAAATAGCGAAGTGTTCGCACGATACCGCGCTGCGCGATATTCAAGTGTTGATTGATTACAGCGTATTAGAAAAAGACCCAGCTAGCGGTAGCGGACGCGGCACACGTTATGTATTAGTAAGCCGCTGAGACGCAACGGAAACGTCACTATCATCACTTCTCACACTAAGCTGATCTACATCATTTTCGCCTCGAGATTCTGTCGACAAGGGAGAAGCGTATGTTGTCTCAGTAAGCGGATGTTCACTTTGATGACCTGTACTGGTATTTGGCGCTGCAGTACGTCTTGTGAAGGTAGTAGTCATATCAGCTGGTGCGGATGAAAATGCTTTTGTTCCTGATTTCCATTCACCCCGTGTGCATAGATTGATAATTCCCCGCGGAAGCCATAACAAAGCATCAAGGGCCAGTGTCGGTAACAAAACAGGAGACGTGAGCAATAAACGCAGCGTACCCATCACGTTCGCTGGTAAAACACCTTGTCCAGATTTGCCAGAAGAAGAAATGGCGAATCCAGCCAATGATCCAATAACACCTGCGACAACAGCGCCTATGAATAAATTCATTAACAGTGGCACAAGAGGAAAAGGGCCGCCGGCTGCGAGGCAGAACAACGCGATCACGCCAATCGTAGCGGCAACCATCGCAAGTGCCGTAAGACAGCCAATAAGGGCAGAGGTGAATGCCCCTAGGGTTCTCATTCTGTCGCTTTGAGCAAAGGTCCTGTCTGCGCGCTTCGTCCAGTAATCGTTGTCACCAAAGCTATCGATGGCTGCTTTATTCAATTTAACCGTTAAAGGAAAAAACGTTTGGAATTCCATACCTTAATCCGTATTCTCTGATTGTTTAGCGAAGAATATTACCATAAAAACACCCGTCATGTCAAATTATTGCTCACTTTCGTAGATTAATAGCTTTTGCCCGCCAGAGGCGCTAGTGCGCGGTGCAGTACGATCATCTCCTATTGCACCATTGCATACAACCCCAAAGATATAGATTAAGAGTGTATTTGCTTCCCGGCACACTTACTAAGAATTACTAGGTTGCGTTGAGGTAGGTGAAGGCGGATATTCAGAGAAGGCTATTTTTTCAGAAACACTTTGTGCGCCGCCTACGGTTAAGTTCAATTTTAAGTAATCCTCTCTGAATGTTTTATCAAACACATCTCGAATAGGAAGACCCTCAGCCATACGGTAGTAATGTGACAAAGATAAAGGTGTTTCCAAATTAACTTTGTCAGCACAGTGGCCATAGATAGCTACATGAAAGGCTTGCTTAGCAAATATCAGCATCTCTTTTACAAAGCTGGCACGAATAAATTCAGCGCGCGGTTTCAATGGAGAAATGGAAAGTGCAAGGTCGAGCCAATAGCGTGCTGCAGTGAGATCCTGATCAGCCAGTAAATTTTTTGTATTAACGGGTGGTGTAGATGTTTGCAATAAAGCTTGCTTTAACTTACTCAGTGTTTCCAGTGTCGCATCATAAGCTTCGCGCGCCTTGAGTAAGGGCAACAACAATGTTTTATTACTGGCTTTAACCCCAGCGGGTGAATTTGAAAAGCGTAATTCATTGGCATTCTGACAAAAAGCAATGTTTAGCGCGATATCATCTCTTGTCCACGGGCTTAGGCAGAGACATTCCCATGTAGAATATGTCGTTGAATTGGGGTGATATAACAAAGAAGCACCTTGCGTTAAACACTCTACATAGGTTGGCAGATCGCTTACACACGCATTATAAGCACGCTTAGACAACTCTTCTTCGGCTGTTTTAGTCTCTGAAGCTTGTGTACCTATTAATAGCCTTAACCAACTTAACATAACGACACCTTCTTAATCGTTAGAATGATAACACAATATCGTTTTTTTTAGACATGATTTTCTACACTTTACTGTTGTATTCGCTGTACAGTCCGCCCAACTGGCAGCTCCTCTGGGGAGTTACCAGACCTTAAATAGTATCTTCTAGCTCCTTTCTCTCTGGGGTCAGTAAGATCTAGCGCACCGGCTGCCATGTGAGGGCTTTCAGAAAATACCATTGTATCCTGTTCCTCAGACGACAGTGTTTGCGCTGTCTGTAATTTTCTGCCGGTGTGTTTTAACACATCAAGCGCAAATTGATATGTAGACTTTGCTTGCGCATGAACCCGGCTAGAAATCCCTGCATCGAAAATCGATACAGTCACTCCTGCTATCAATACACTTGCAAATAGAAAAGTTTTCATCGAGTTGTAAAAGGCTTTGTCTTCATTTGACAGCCAGTTTCGTTGGTTCTAGAATCTAAATAGGTATATTAAGTGATGACCTTATAAATGAAACCATCAGAAGCATTGAGCTTAAATAGAGATAGCGTAAGGGAAATAGTGCTGCGGCATCATGGCACCAATGCGCGCGTATTTGGTTCAGTTATCATGAATGAAGATACTGAAGCCAGTGACTTAGACTTACTCATTGATCCCACGCCAGAGACAACATTGATGGATATCGGTGCGATTCGTCATGAGGTAAAAAATTTATTAGGGGTGCCTGTTGATGTTTTAACCCCAAATGCACTCCCCAAGCAGTTTAGGCAAGATGTACTTTCTCGGCCTGTTCCATTATGACCAACAAAAAAGCCTTACGAACGGATGACTATCTTGCTCATATGCTCGAGGCAATACGTCGTATTGATGAATATGTCACAGATCTTGATGAAGTGAGTTTTATCAACAGTACGCTGGCGCAAGATGTGGCAGGAGAGAGTGCTACGGTTGATGAAGCAAGCTCAAGCGAAGAAAAAAAACCACGCCTGAGCCCATCTCAATTAGAGCCAAATCAAACGGCTATTACTGATCAGAATCTAGAGAGAATGGAAGCTCAATTCGAATCCAGAGGCGAAGAGTTTCAAGCTTTTTTTTCCAGCTTTGTTGATGGATATGTAGCGGATGCCGCGCCCCCAGAAGAAACGGCTGATAAACAGACGATGACACCAAAATAGAGGAGTGCTAATTATGCCTAACGGTGATGATGATAATGTAAACAGTAATGGCAACAGCGCCAGTCATGCAGCTGAGAAACATGCTATGGCTTTATATTTTGTATGTCTGCCAAAAGTGCAGGATGATCTGATTGCGAAAGCTGAAAAAAAGTTAGGTCGCACAATGGATGTGGAGGAACGTAAAGGCTTTCTTCGGTTAGCGGCACAAAAAGTCGAGAAGTCTGAGCTGTTTCAAGAAATGCTTAATGATGATGCAAAAGACGTTGACAGTAATTTCTCTGGGGCACAAAAACCAGGTTTGCACTAGTCATATCCGTATCGGACCTTTTTGCATGCTAAGCCTGTTTGTGCCGTGGCATACAACCCCAAAGAAAACGCCACCAACACCACCAAGCTTGCAAACACCAAATCAATTTGCAGGCGCGCGTTTGCGATTAACATCAAGTAACCTAAACCTTTACTCGCACCGACCCATTCCCCGATGATAGCACCCATGGGTGCGAATGCTGTTGCAATACGAATACCATTCGCGAGCTGCGGCCAGGCAGCAGGTGCTTGTATGCGCCATAGGCGTTGCCAGTTAGATAAACCTTGTAAGGCAGCATAATCCAACCAAATCGATGGCGTGCGTTTTAAGCCTTGATAGAAATTACTGGTCACCGGAAAAAATAACATGAATGCCGTCACGATAATTTTCGATGTAATGCCATAACCCAGCCACAATACCAACAAGGGGGCAATCGCAAACGTCGGTAAAGCTTGGCTGACTAGTAACAAGGGCATTAACCACCAACGCACGGGTTTGAAGTACGCCATCAACAACGCTGTACTGGCGCCTGTGATAATACCTAGCCCTAAACCCAAGACCGTTTCTAATATCGTTGGCCAGGCTTGAGTGACTAATAAGTCACGCTGCACCCAGAGTGTTTTTCCAACCGCTATCGGCGTTGGTAAAAAATAAGCGGGGAGTCTCAATAGAATACAAACACTCTGCCAGGCCAATAAAAACGATAGAAAGACAATCATGCCACGTAACCCCTGTTTCATATCGATTCTCCTGCGAGTTGCGAGAGAATGGTCTCGTAGGCTGCTAGGACGGCAGGATCATTGACCTTACGTAATGGGGCGCCGCTTAAATGAATAGGGGCTTGTAGCACGGCAGGTGCTGCGCTTAATACCATAATGTGATGCCCAAGCTGCAGTGCCTCTAAGGGATCGTGCGTAACCCAGATCACGGTTTTTCCACGCAAACGATTCGAGGTTAAACACATGAGTTGTTGCTTGGTAATAGCATCCAACGCGGAGAAGGGTTCATCCATTAAAATTAATGGGCGATCTTCCAATAGCACTCGGGCGAGTGCAACCCGTTGACGCATGCCACCGGATAATGCGACAGGTTTTTTATGGGTGTGATCCGCTAAGCCCAGTGACGCTAACATCGCGAGACTTTTGTCACGCCAATTTTTATCGCCCTGTAATTTAAGAGAGAGCCCCGCATTGTCGAGGGCAGTAAGCCAAGGGAATAAACTATCTTGCTGAGTGAGATAGCTGACAGCTTGTGTTTGTTTAGCGCCATCTAAGCCGGCCAACATCCGTAGAATGCTCGTTTTTCCGCAGCCACTAGGACCTAATAAACAAGTCCATTGGTTTTTGGGAAATGTGATGGATAAATCTTGAAAGACACACTGGCTATCGTAAAATAGCGTGGCCTTGTCGAGCTTAGGCATGCTGTTGATACTGCGCGTGGCAGGTATATTGTTTTGTGTTGTCTGTGATTTTACCTTTTAGACGGAAGACAATATCTTGGTTGGTGAGCACCTCTTTACGTATGTGACAAAAATCGTTGACGGTACCGTGATTTGTTTGTAACTGTGCAGACAGAACTTGGTATTTTCGTGTGTTCAAATTAAACATAACGTTGCTATTCGGCTTATCGATAACAAAAAAGAAAGGCTGGATTTGCTGCGTATCTAAATTTTTGACCAAGAGCAAAATCGATGGGTTACCAGAGACCGCTTGCAGTTCTGTGTGCGCTAAAACCGGCATAAACTGGGCGGTTGGCGTGGCAATAGACAGATTGGCTAATAATAATCCGAAAGAAAAAGCGAGTGTTCGATGGAAGCTCTTCATGCCGTAGCGCCTTGTGTCAAAATAAAGTAAAGTAATCATCTTCATTTTTACGAGAGACGTCAAGCAGCGAAGCACTTATGTTTAAATTTATTGCCAAAAAAATTGTCGGATCGCGTAACGAACGCATCCTGAAAAAATATGGAAGAATTGTCCAAACCATCAATAGCTTAGAGCCAGAACTGCAAGCAATGTCTGATGAACAGCTGCAAACAAAAACGGCCGAGTTTAAACAACGTATTGCGGATGGTGAATCCTTAGATAATATCTTGCCAGAAGCCTTTGCTCTTGTACGAGAAGCGGGGATGCGTACGCTGAGAATGCGCCACTTTGACGTGCAACTGGTTGGTGGCATGGTATTGCATTACGGAAAAATTGCAGAGATGCGTACTGGTGAGGGTAAAACCTTAACAGCAACATTGCCGGTTTATCTTAATGCCTTATCGGGTGACAGTGTTCACTTGGTGACGGTTAATGATTATTTGGCTGAGCGTGATGCACATTGGATGCGACCACTCTATGAATTTTTAGGCTTAAGCGTTGGCGTGATTAAACCGATGATGGGTTTTGATGGTAAACGTGACGCGTATCTTTGCGATGTGGTATTTGGTACCAACAACGAATTCGGTTTTGATTATCTGCGCGATAACATGGCCTTAGAAAGTGCGGGGCAAGTGCAACGTAAACTTGCGTTTGCAATTGTTGATGAGGTGGATTCCATCCTTATCGATGAAGCTCGCACGCCGCTGGTGATTTCTGGTGAAAGTGAGCAAAGCTCCGATCTTTATCAAAAAATTAACGCCATTGTTCCACAGCTAAAGAAAGCTGCTGATGAAAAGAGCGCCGGCGATTTCTACTTAGATGAAAAAACAAAGCAAGCATTCCTGACGGAAGCAGGTTATGAGCATGTAGAAGCACTGCTAGAAAAGGCAGGCTTATTGGCAGAAGGCGAAAGTTTATTTGCTGCACGTCAGATTGCGTTGAATGCGCATTTGAACGCGGGTATCAGGGCGCATGCCTTGTTTCAGCGTGATGTCGATTATTTGGTTCGCAATGATGAAGTCATGATTGTGGATGAGCATACTGGGCGTACGATGGATGGTCGTCGCTGGAGTGATGGTTTGCATCAGGCCATTGAAGCAAAAGAAGGTGTGCCGATTCAAAGTGAAAGTCATACGCTGGCCTCGATTACTTACCAAAATTATTTCCGGCTTTACCATAAGCTAGCTGGGATGACAGGTACGGCAGATACAGAAGCCTTTGAATTTCATCAAATTTACGGCCTGGAAGTTGTCGTGCTTCCGACGAATAAACCGATGTTACGTATTGATCATGGCGATCAAGTATTCCTCACGCGGGATGAAAAATATAATGCGGTCATTGCGGCAATCAAAGCGGCGCATGAAAAGCAGCAGCCGACCTTGGTGGGTACTGCATCGATTGAATCGTCTGAATATTTATCGGATTTATTAAAAAAAGAAAATATTACGCACAATGTTTTAAACGCGAAGTTCCATGAACAAGAAGCACAAATTATTGTTGAGGCTGGTCGACCTGGCGCGGTGACCATTGCAACGAATATGGCAGGGCGGGGAACTGATATTGTCTTGGGTGGTAACTTGAATGCAGAAATTGCGGCATTAGGCAGAGAGATTACGGATGAAAAAATCGCTGAGTTAACCGCGACATGGAAACAGAACCATAAGCTGGTATTAGAATCAGGTGGTTTATTTATTATTGGTTCAGAGCGTCATGAATCCCGCCGTATTGATAATCAATTGCGTGGTCGTTCGGGTCGACAAGGTGATCCGGGTGCTTCTCGATTCTATCTATCACTTGATGATGATTTGATGCGGATCTTTGCGGCAGATCGCATGTCTGGCATGATGAAAAAACTAGGCATGGGTGAAGGTGAGCCAATCGAGCACCCATGGGTTACGCGCGTCATTGAAAATGCACAGCGCAAAGTAGAAGGCCATAACTTCGATATGCGTAAGCAATTATTGGATTATGATGATGTTGCAAATGATCAACGTAAAGTTGTTTATACGCAGCGTAATGAATTGTTGCAGTCAGAAGATATTGGCGAATATATTACAAGTATTCGAGAAGATGTTGTGCATCAGATCATTGACCTGCACATTCCACCAGAAAGCATGGAAGATCAATGGGATCCGGAAGGTTTAACTGAAACCCTACTCAGAAAGTTAGGCATATCATTCGATGTGAATGCGGCTTTAGGTACTGACGAAGGTATGCATGAAGAAGCTTTACGAGAACAAATTTATGCAGCAGTCGTAACGCTCTATCAAGCGAAAGAAGCTGAATGGACAGCGGAAGTAGCGCGTCATTTAGAAAAAGCCGTGATGCTGCAAGTCTTAGACCACCATTGGAAAGAGCATTTAGCGGAAATGGATTACTTGCGCATGGGTATTGGCTTGCGAGGTTATGCGCAAAAAGATCCGAAGCAAGAATATAAGCGCGAAGCCTTTGAATTGTTTGCAGAAATGCTAGAGCGCATTAAAGTCGAAGTGATTAGCACCTTGCAAGGTCTTCAACTACAAACGCAAGAAGAAGTTGAGGCAATGGAAGCACAGCAGCGTCAACTGGCTGAAGCGCAAGCGTTGGTGTATGAGGGGGCTGGACCAGTGGCTGAACCTATTGCGTTGGGAAGTGCTAGCGCACAAGGGCAATCAACTAGCTATCAGCAAGAGACGACCAAAATTGGCCGTAATGATCCTTGTCACTGTGGTTCGGGCAAGAAGTTTAAACAATGTCATGGGAAGCTTTAAATGAGTGAAAGGGTTGGCACACAAACTTGTTATCCCGACCTTGCGCCGGGAGCTCCGGATATCACTGTGGTCCAGCCAAGCACTGTCACCTACGAGCAACCTCTTAACGAAGTCATTCGCACCTGTCTGCGCCTTTCACAGTCCTTTCAGCAAATTATCCATGCGATACAGGGGGCTACGCCATGGAACAGCCGAGCGGCCTTATCTGGCATATTAGATGTCTTGAGCATCCTGGACAGGCCAGACTTAAAAAGCAAGCTCAGCAAAGCCTTACAACAGCACCACGACAAACTGGCTAAGCTCATTCACTCTCCCAAAATTGATACGGATCGTTTGCAGCAAGCGCTCACGGAAATTCATGAAGTGAGTGAAAGCCTAATTAAGCATCATGGAAAATTTGCACAAGGTTTACGAGAAGATAAATTTCTTGACCACATTCGTTTACAATTACAAAATGGCGTGGGGCAATTAGAGTCAGCCGCTTTTCGTTATTGGTTAAACCGTCCTGCTGAGGCGAGAAAACATGACTTAACCCAGTGGCATGCTGCATTTTCTTTGATTGAATCCGCGGTTAATTTATTGTTAAGCATGATCCGCGATAGCACGCATGCAACGAAGCAAACAGCGCAGCATGGATTCTTTGAGATGGCGTTGGATCAACAGCAATCTTGCCAACTGGTGCAGGTTATTATGGATTCACAGGCTGGCGCATATCCTGAAATCAGCGTTAGCCGACATCACTTATGTATTCGCTTTCTCACACAGGAAGATGGACTTTGCTCTGTGCCTGTTGATACCGACATTGCTTTTTCTTTGAAGATTGGGGTTTTGTAAGCTGTTTTCATCCCGGCTTTCGCTGTCATCCCGCACTTGATGCGGGATCTCCTGATAGTACTAGCAAGTACGCTAGCACCTGATGGAGGTCCCGCGTCAAGCGCGGGATGACAGGTATAGTTTATGCAGCGTGTTGACAGTTTCTAGCAAAGCCGCGCTTTCACCCACATTCTCAATCACATCATCAGCAATGGCGCGGTAAGCCGCGTCATCAGCTTGAGAGGCTAGCATTTGTTTTGCGAGTGTTTCATCGATGCCATCGCGTAGTTGAATACGTGCTAGGCGAGTTTTCTCATCCGCATGCACGAGCAATACACGGTCGAGATAATCGTGTGCATCGCGTGTGTGAGCGAGCAGGGGGATCATAGCAATCACGTAAGGAGAGGGCGCATTGGCTGTTTGTTCCTGCAAAGCTTGGCGAATATGAGGATGTAACAAGGCTTCTAACCAAGCGCGGTCTTCAGGATGCTGAAAGATGTGTTCTCGCAGCGCAGCACGATTTATTTGACCATCTGCATCCAAACAGCCAGCACCAAAATGCTCGATGACTTGGGCTTGATGTTGCAGTAACACCTCGCGCGCAATCACATCAGCATCAACGACATGAATGCCATGCTCTTTTGAAAAAATATCTGCAACGGTACTTTTCCCGCTGCCGATACCACCTGTAAGACCTACTGTAAACATAACTGAAATACTAACACACCGACTGCACCCAAGGCGAGAAAAGGCCCAAAGGGGCAAACCGTCTGCCGATGCCTAAACCACAAAACAATCGCCGCACACAAGCCACTGACCGAGGCAATACAGACCACCCATGGCAGGGCTAAAACCCCCAGCCATGCGCCAATAGCAGCCAAGAGTTTAAAATCTCCTTGTCCTATCCCATTTTGGGCTCGGCACAGACGATAGAAGGCATTGATAATCCACAACAAGCCATAGCCGCAGATTGCTCCCCAAATCGCTTGGCGAGACGACACATGAAAAGCATAACTATTGAATGCTAATCCTAGCCACAATAAAGTTTGCGTTAAACCATCCGGTAACATATAGGTTTTCCAATCAATGATGGAAAGAATGATTAAGAGAGAAATAAAAATTCCCCAGACCGCATAATTCACACGTACTCTCCCAAAGAAAATAATGGCATATACAGCGCTGTGACGATAAACCCAATAATTAAGCCAAGCACTATTAATACGCTGGGCTCTAACAATCGCAAACAACGCTGCCACTGCTGTATCGCCAAGGTATGATAGTGCGCAGCACAATATTGAAATCGTTCTGTTAAAGTGCCCGACGATTCGCCCAAATGAATCATGGCTAAAAACAATTGGGGCAAGGCATTACTTTTATTTAAGCTATCATGCAAAGAACAGCCCTGCGCTAAATCGTTTAAACACTGACGCCAGATAGGTTGGTGCAAGCCAGGTTTTTCGACAAGGTGAGAAATTGCGTTATAAACAGGTAATTTAGCATTTAAATAGTATGTCATTGTTCTGCTAGCATTCGCCACTGAAAAATTGCTGGCAACACGGTGAAGCAAGGGTGATTTGCCAAGCAAAAATCTCCACTGCATGACAATAAACAGCATTGATAACACACTTGTGACGATTATCAAGTAAACATGTTGGTGCATCATTTGACTGAGACGAAAGATAGCATGGGTTATTGCTGGTATCGCTTGTTTATCGCCATAAAGAGATGCAAACTTTGGCACTACCGCCCACAACATCATGAACAAAACACAAGTTGCGCTGCCCAATAAAAACAAGGGGTAAATGCTGGCTTGGATCACCTGTTGTTTAAATGCTTCTTTTTCTTTCAGCAAAAGAGATAGGGCGCGTAAGTTTTCAGCCAAGCGTCCGGTTTTTTCACCAACGGAAACACACTGAATAACTTCATCTGTCACCGAAAAGTCTTTGATGGCCTGATAAAAGGCGCGGCCAGCATGTAAGGAAGAGAGTGTTTTCATGATAGCTGTACGGCTAAAGGTAGCAGCCTCTTGGTGTAATATCCATAATGCTTGGATCAAACTGACATTGGCATCGAGGAGTGCACTGAGCTGCTGAATAAACTGATGAGAATTGTTTTTTTTCATGCTGCCATCAACTTGAAAACGCCTGTTCGTCCTTGAGGTGGTGTTTTAATAAGACGTTGCATCACACACAAGGAGAGTGCAGATCTTACATCGGATGGCCCTACACCGAGGTGTTCTAATCGATGTAATGCCATCTTAAATGTTGCGGCATGCAGTGTTGCCAAGACTAAATGGCCCGTCATGGCGGCTTGAATAGCAATTTTGGCAGTATCTTCGTCGCGTATTTCACCAATGGCTAAGACATCCGGATCTTGTCGAAGCACGGCGCGCAAACAACGAGAAAAAGTGAGTTGAATGCTAGGATTTACTGACATTTGTTGGCAGCCCATCAATGGCATTTCAACAGGATCTTCTACCGTAATGACATGTCGTTTTTGCTTCACAATCGTTTGTAAGGCAGCATATAAGGTATGTGTTTTTCCAGAACCTGTTGCACCAATGATTAATATTAAACCGTGTCGCTTCTGAAGTGCATTTTGCATTTGTCTGCATTGTGCTGTTTGCATACCCAGTGATTGAAAGCTAATCTCCTGTTCTTTTAAAGGGTGTAAGCGCATGACGCAGACCTCCCCAATAGCGCTGGGGCAGAAACTTAATCGAATACTGGTTTTATCCTGTTTGAATTGCCCATCTTGCGGCAGACGTTTCTCCGCAATATCTACATCAGACAATATTTTTAGTCTCATAAGACAGCGTTGTGCGACATTGCTGCTTAAACTAAGGTGTTTTATGAGGGAACCATCAATGCGGTATTGCACAAGATAGCTTTTATCCACCGGCCGAATATGAATATCACTTGCAGCTGATGAAATAGCGCTGTCTATGATGAGAGATAGTAGTTGAGCAAGCGGATGATGATTGTTTTCCACAGATAGCTCTGCTAAAGGTGTACTAGGTAACTTAGTGCGTAAAGCTAACAACATTAATGATTGCGACAAGTTATTCTCATGATCAAATTGCCATTTCAAGGGGGAGGGGAACAATAAAGCAATCTGATGCAAAGCATGCGCAGGAGTTTGATGACTGATGACGATGATTGTTCCATCGTCATCAGGATAAATACCCATCTTCCATGCCTGCATGAACGCAATATGTGAGGGATTGCTGGATAGTTCGGTGTTTGGCAAGCCCTTGGGTAACTTATCCAGCCAAGTATTAGTGCGCATAACCACGCTCCACACCGCCGCCTGAGGCATGCCACAGCAGCTGATCGGCTTTCATGGAAGGGGTGAGGACATACGTATCTTGAGGCGTTAGCCCATTGGCCTTAATGGGCGTTACGGTAATCACGCCACCTCGAACCCTCACCGATTGCACCATACCAACCACTTCATGCGGTACGGGCGGTACGCCATTGCTCGCGGCATCACAGTGCGTTAATACACTGGTTTGACTAAAGCATTCAGCAACCCCAAGCTTATAAGGTGCGCTGGCTTGAACGATTTCCGTGTAATGTGCGCGTCGTAAGTAGTGCTCGTATTTTGGAACCGCGATCACCATCAGAATACCAACAATGGCAAGCGTGATCATGAGTTCTAATAAGGTAAAGCCATCTGACATAAAAAAACTGCGCCGCTGTGTGAACAAGGGCGCAGTTTAGCAAGACCAGACTGTGCAAGTCTGTCAGTTATCTCTTGTATTGCACATCAATCGTTTCATCAACCTGATCCCACTTCTCATCAGATGCATTGCTGCGAACCAAATAATCTTTGTTCATCACTTGATTTAACTTCGCTTGTGGTAAGCCTAAGACACAGGCCACCATGCTGGCATTACAGCCGTACTCTGCGCTAAACACGTAGTAGTCGCCACCAAAATCAGCTTTCTTTGGCTCAGTGTACATTGTGACAGAGTCTAACAACTCACCTGTGCTAGGCGCAAAGGAGAAAAGCTTAAAGGCAGGATTGTTATAATGTTGTGGTGTGAGGCCCGGCACAGAAAAAGCAACGGTTGACACATCGCCATGGCTACTATGCAGTTTGCGCAACTCATCATAGTGTGTGTGACTAAAAAAGACGCCTGCAACAATAGATTTATACGCATCGATTTCATCTAAAAATTGTTGTTGGTCTGTGTGATTGTTGTCGTATTGCAATGGCTTCCACATATCACCTGCTGAAAATGCATCTTCACCCGGAGGAACATGCATAGCTAGATAGACTTTATCACCTTTCATTTGGGCATCACGTAATTCGTTTTGTAACCAATCTAAGGTTAACTGCGCGGCTTTCGCTTGTTCAGTCCCATCATCAGCTGCATAAGGATGTTTACCGCTGTTAGAGAAGACAACGCTGTTCATCGCAATCAAACGCAAATGCGCTTCAGTGCCCATCGGGTAAGCAGCATAGTTACCGTAACGTAAGTTATAAGGGCTGTGATAAAAACAGGCTTCGTGCGCGGCATCCACACAACTTGCTTTCGCATTTAATGCAGGCCAACCTTGCTTAGAATCTAAAGAGAAGGGCGTATTGCCATCAGCATCGGTAAAAGAATGATAATTACCACCGAGTGAATCATTGTTGCCAGGCACATAAAAAACAGGTAAACCATCAACCGCGCCGCGCAAATCTTGTAACACTGTTTGGCTGTTCGTGTTGTGTTCCTCAACAGACGTATGATGCGCCGGTAGGTCACCGAGTAACAGCATAAATTTAGGTGACTTACTGCCAAGTGAGTGGTTTTCACGTAATTGATGAATCTTAGTTAGTGCGTGTTGCCAGAGCAGATTACCGGTATCTTTGCCGTAATCGGTGCTTTGCGTTGTATGGCTAAAATGGGTATCGGATAAGGCAATAAAATTGGCTGGTGCGGCGGCAAAAGTAGTGGCTGACGCGAGTAATGCAGCGATAAATAACGGTTTTTTCATGGATTTTCTCTCCGAGGGTTAAGCGAGGTATCACTAACAGGGGGTATACTAACATACTTACCGAAGACTGGCCAATAAATGTCCGGTGTTTGACCCCAATAATCGATTTACCTAATATGTCTGCCTTCGGCAATAAAAATAGCAACAACAATGCTAATGTGCCGCTAACAAGATAAATAAAAGGAACCTCTCATGCCAAACGAAACTCGCACTGTCTATGCTGTAACTAAAGAAAGCCGCATTCCAGTTATCATAGAAAGACCGAGGCATCTTACGGCATGGAGAGGTCTTAGTGAACCATCTTTAGCACCTGAACCAACCCAAAAGATGTTTAAAAATATATTTGCTTCTGCTTCTGCTGAGCCTAAGGCGGCGGCTGTGTACGCAACACTATCTGGTGCAATTGCTCATAACCGTCAATATAACCCGCCAGAAAAATCTACCCTAACAACCTCTATGATCTATGAAGTACGCATAGACGATCAGCATGGTGATGTCGGCCAATTAGAACAGTTTCAAGGCGACTCTCGTCGCTACAACACAAAAACAACTCGCTTTCAAAAAGATGATTTCTTCCAGAAGTTTGCTAGCGCCTTTGTAACACGTGCCACAACCATGTATGTTGGCATGCAACCTTTGGAAGAAGCACAACTAAAATGGGTTGATATTAATGAAGCGTTCAGCGAGCTCATCGGGCAAGCGCCAACAGTCTCAGACACTACTTATCAACCCCATACTCTGTTCGACAGCTTGGCATGTTCTCTGCGGCCCCAGGCTTCTCGTGCAATCAGCCAGGAGCATCGCCTGCAACATCCAACATACAGAGACACTAGTCATCAACGCGATAATTTTTTGATAGATTTAGGGCTTCCTATGCTGCCTGCGATTTTTGCGGCGGCAGTAGTGACACAGTGCCCAGAAGATATGGCATCATCTGCACCATTAGTATTTCTCCTCGCTTTTGTTATCTCATTTGACTATCTGATGCAGCATTTTTCTGATAAGGCACACAAGCAACTAGAGAAAGATGTTAATACGGAAATAGCGCGTCGCCCTGGACCTTAGCGCTTGATTAGGCTGGCTTGTTCGCTATGAAAAATACTGCGCCACTGATTCGGTATTTTGCATTGTATGGCTAAAATGGGTATCGGATAAGGCCGAGGTATCACGAACAGGAGGGATACTAGCATATCCACCTAAGCCTGACCAATAAATATCCAGTGTTTGACCCTGACTAATGATTTGTCTAATATTCGACCTTGCGCCGGGGTAGCTCAGTCGGTAGAGCATCTGATTCGTCATCAGGGGGTCAGGTGGTTCAACTTCTCTCTCCGGCAAAACAGTATAACAAAAGGGGAATGATAATGCCTGAAAATGTAGAGACACTAACGCGCTATATAGTCACGGAGAAAAATCTTTTACCCGTGACTCATGGAAAGCCAAAACATCTAACCATCTTTACGGGTGGTGAACCGCACTTAGCGCCCTTACCGACTGCAATCAACTATTGGAATGTGCTCCATCAGGACGGGCTTTCTTTTTATGCTTATGAAACACTAGACGCGGCTCTAGCTGCACATGCCACAGCAGCTAACGCGCCGTTTACGGGTGCTTCGACCTCAAGAGGCGCTGGCAGTAAAGCAACATTTGCAATTTTTGAAGTTGATGTTCCGAAAAAACAGACAGGATTTCCTCAAGTTGGTAGCTATCGTAACCTCGACTGGAATAAGAATTTTTATGAGATATTTCCGGATGTAACTGTTACGCGCGCATGCATTGCTTACCGCGGAAAACAATTGCTAACCGAGGCACAGTTACCTTGGACTGTGTTAGATGCAACTTGCATCGATCGTACTAAAAACCCTACCACCTCTCTAGGCTTCAAGAGGCTTATTCGAAACATAGAGCCCTCTCTATCCCCTGATACTTCGCAAGAAAGGACGTTTATTGTCACAGATTTAGGTCTACCTGTTATTCCTGCTGTCCTTGCGGCAATGGCCATGAACTGGGTAATAGAGGCAGGCGCAGTAAACTGGCTAATGGAAACAGCCGGCGTGAATAGGGAAACGGATCAAAGTGGCTTGCCTGTGCTTGCTTTTTTAGGGGTTTATTTATTGGCGTTCTCTCAGCTAATGACGTATTACTCTCAAAAAGCGGAAAGTCGCTTAGAAAGGGCTACTACAAAGGCCATTACGGAACTGAATGAGAGTAACAGGAATCCCCCTACGCCTTTTCCTTAGAAGGCCGGCTTGTTCGCCATGAAAAATACCATGGCAAGCAAGCCGATAATGACTAAGCCACGTGCAAGGCGTGGCTTAGCTTGCATAAGTAGTAAAAACCAGCCTAGCAGCGCAAACACAAAGCCAAGCAGGGCGCCTTTCACCCACAGCAATGACCAAGTGTAATGCTGTAAACTAAACAGCGTAAATCCAGATAACAATTGAAAACACACCGCGGGCATAACAATAGTAACCGCTAAATGTTGTTGTCGCTTTGCCGTACTGCTTGGTAGGAGCGCATAAATGCTTGCGATGAAAAATACTGCGCCACTGATAATGTGTAGTGCTTTAATAAAGTGATGAGGAGATAGATGCAAATGTTCTAACAAGAAAGATTGTTTCGTCACCGCATCTTGCATCACAATCAACAGCAATATCAAAATCAAAAAAAGCATGAAACGCTTGAGCACAAGCCCACGCACATAACGCATTTGCAAATATTGCAGCATAAAGATGGCTGGCACCATCATGCATGCCGCCATAATCCAGGGCGTATGAAAAGTATAGTTGCGTGGATAAACCAACAACAAACCAGTAAGAAAGGCGAGGGGTAATAGAATCAGTGTTAACTTATCACGCCGCGGTGTGTTTGGGCGATGACAAAAAAACAACGAGGTCATCGTTAAGCCCAAAATACCTAAGACACTCAGTAGGTGAATGAGCTTAACGACGTCAAGCAGCAGCGTCATTACAGCCAGTAAACAAATACAAACAGCAACAACCACACCACGTCGACAAAATGCCAGTACCAAGAGATAGCTTCAAAGCTGAAGTGATTTTTTGATGTGATGTCACCACGGATCATGCGATAAAGAATAGTGAATAAGCCGATGGTTCCGATGGTCACGTGCAAGCCGTGAAAGCCCGTTAACATAAAGAAGGTCGTACCATAAATGCCAGAACCTAAGGTTAAACCTTTATGCATATACGCTTCCATATATTCATGTACTTGGCAGCATAAGAAGGCAACACCTAATAACGCGGTAAGCAATTGAAAGAGGATCATTTTTGCGCGTTGACCTTTGAGCACAGCCCAATGTGCCACAGTAATCGTCGCGCCACTGGTTAACAAGATTAAAGTGTTAATCGCTGGCAAGCCCCAAGTATCCATAACCGAATGTGGGCCAACAAACTCTGATGGGCTAGGGGTGTGCAGCATAGGCCAAAGCGGTTTGAAGTTCGGCCACAGTAAAAGGTTGGTCATCACGCCATCATACGTGCCACCTAGCATCGGCACGCTAAAGATGCGCGTATAAAATAGTGCACCAAAAAATGCGCCAAAGAACATGACCTCAGAAAAAATAAACCAAATCATGCCCCAGCGGAATGATTTGCTGACTTGCTGGTCGTCTAGCAAGCCTGTACGGTTTTCATGAAAGACTTCGGCAAACCAACCATGCGCCATGTATAAAACCATGAGGAAGCCTACAAGAACCATCCATGGGCCAAAGCTTTCGCCATGTAACCAATTAGCGATACCGCAAAGCAGGGTTAAAATAGCCACAGAGCCTTTTAAAGGCCAATGACTGGGTTCAGGTAAATAGTATTTTGACATCGTCTTTTCCTTGCACGCTGTCATCCCGGCCTTGAGCCGGGATCTCCATCGAACACCATCGTGTTTTCAGGAGACCCCTGGTCAAGCCCAGGGCGACAAGTGATCACCACAAACTAAAGTTTTTGTTTGAACTACGCTGCATCATATATTTCAATGCCGCTTTAATTTCTTCACCACTGCACTGTGTGCAGCCACCCATCGCGGGATGTCCTTTATAGCCATGCATCGTGCGCTCAAAGGCTAAGGGGAGACCTGCTTTCACAATCGGTGCCCAAGCCGCTTTATTGCCGATACGTGGCGCACCTGCGCGCCCAGGGTTATGACAAGCTGCGCAATGATGCGCATAAATATGTTGTCCATCCGCCATGGTTAAAGGTTTTGCTTGAGGTTTTGGGGCAGGGCCCGCTTTTTTGCCTTTCACAGAATTAGCCATGTACGCGACAGCATCTTCAATATCTTTTACTGAACATGTTGAACACGTTCCTTTCGCGGGCATACCTTTAAATCCATGAAGCGCATTGTAATCCATGGTTTTCATGCCTTTCTTAATATACGGATCCCAGTCAGTGGCATCCCCATATTTAGGCGCGCCACCAGAACCCGTTTCATGACAACCACTACACGTACTTTCGTATAAACCTTTCCCCGGTATGCCAGATTTAGGCACAGGCGGTATTTGGCTTTTAACCGACTTAAGATAAGTGGCAATAGACAATAAATCTTCTTGCGTTAAGTATTTTAAACTGTCGTGATTCACTTCTAACATGGGGCCAGCCACTTTCGCATTGGTGGTCATTGTGTCGTGTGTAAATACACGTGTGATACGTTCTGCAGGTACATCACCTAAGTTGGTGCTCGTGATATTCGGCGCCAAGTAACCCTGGATTTTTTGCCCGGTTAAATCGTATTTTTTAATCGGTGCACCGAGCACAAATGTCTTATTCAAAATATAATAAGAAGGTGAGTGACACATTTCACAATGCCCAGGCCCACGAACAATATAACGTCCACGATTCCAACGTTTAGACTTGGTTTTGTCATCAGCCAGCGCACCATTTTTGTTGAAATCAAAAAACAGAATACGCCAACCCAATTGAAATACACGGAAATTAAAGGGGAATGCCATACGGTCAGGTACTTTATCTTTATGCACTGCAGGAATCGCGCGGAGATATGCCCACGCCGCTTTTAATTCATCATCGCTCATGTGCGTAAAGTAAGGATAGGGGAGTGCAGGATAATAAAATTGGCCGTGAGGGTTAACGCCATCACGCATCGCGCGTTTAAAATCTTTATATTGCCAGTTACCGATACCTGTTTTTTTGTCTGGTGTAATGTTTGGTGTATACAACACGCCAAAGGGTGTTGGCATTGCCAAGCCACCGCCAAATAGTGGTCCTTTATGATCGGTGTCGGTATGACACGCTAAACAATCGCCACTCTTAATCACATACTCACCACGCTTTACGAGTGCAGTTTTTTTGCTCGCTGCAATTACGGGATAAGGCGGAAAATAATCCGCTTGATGACTAGCCGTATAGGCGTTCATTTCGCGAACACTTTTCGCAATCTGTATGGTTGAAATTAAACCACACGTTACCAGCAACACAAACCCAAGAAACAGGGCTAGCATGAGGTGATTTTTGTGTCGACACAGGAATTGTTTCAATCTTGCCACGTCTTCATCCTTTTGGCGCATTCACTCGAAGCGGACATTATAATGGGTTCATTTTATTTTATCCAGCGGCTGTGGTTTAATGTGCGCTGATTCAATTGCTGGAAACAGGGTCGTTTATGTCATTACCTCCGATGAATATGCCGAGAGGCGTTACGCCAATCAGTCACGATATTTATAATCTACACATGATCACGCTATATATTTGTTGTGCGATCGGTGTTGCTGTATTTGCTGTCTTGTTTTACACCTTAATAAAACATCGTCGTTCACAAGGTGCGAAAGCCGCAAGTTTTCATGGCAATACGCTAGTAGAAATTATTTGGACAACCATTCCAATTTTAATTTTGGTCGCCTTAGCCATTCCTGCAACCATTGTCTTGTCGCGCATTCATAACACCGACAAATCCAAACTCAACATTAAAATTACAGGTTACCAATGGAAGTGGGGCTACGAATATTTAGATCAAGGGATTAAGTTTTTAAGCAACCTCTCTACACCACAAGCGCAAATCGACGGTGTAGAAAAGAAAGACCTACATTTCCTTCAAGAAGTTGATCACCCAATGGTTGTGCCAATTAATCAGAAAATCCGTTTGTTAGTGACTTCCGACGATGTTATCCACGATTGGTGGGTGCCCGAGCTAGGCTTAAAACAAGATGCGATCCCGGGTTATATCAATGAAAACTGGATCTATGTCACGAAGCCAGGTACGTATCGCGGCCAGTGTGGTGAGTTGTGTGGTGCGCAACATGGCTTTATGCCGATTGTTGTAAAAGCCGTTACCGCCGATCAGTTCAAGCAATGGGTTAAAGCCCATCAGCCGAAAAAACAAGGAGCATCAGTATGAGTCACGATCATCATGGACCCGCAAAAGGCTTAAAGCGTTGGTTGTTTACGACAAACCATAAAGACATCGGCACCTTGTACTTAATACTCAGTTTGGTGATGTTCTTTGTCGCCGGCACAATGGCGTTGGTGATACGTGTAGAATTATTTGAACCATCCAAAGTGTTGGTATCGCCACAATTTTTCAATCAAATGACGACCATGCATGGTTTAATTATGGTGTTTGGTGTCGTGATGCCCGCTATGGCAGGTTTAGCTAATTGGTTAATCCCGTTAATGATTGGTGCGCCGGATATGGCCTTGCCACGTTTAAATAACTGGAGCTTTTGGTTGTTACCCTTTGCTTTTAGTTTGTTGGCGAGCACCTTATTTATGCAAGGTGGCGGCCCAGATTTTGGTTGGACTTTTTACGCACCACTCTCCACAACCTATGGTCCGAAAAGCACAGATTTCTTTATTTTTTCCGTGCACATGATGGGGATTTCCTCGATTTTAGCGGCGTTAAATATTGTCGTGACTATTTTTAATATGCGCGCACCTGAAATGACGTGGTCAAAACTGCCGATTTTCGTTTGGTCATGGTTGGTGACAGCGTTCTTATTATTAGGTGTTATGCCTGTTTTGGCGGGTTGTGTCACAATGATGTTGATGGATAGACATTTTCACACCAGCTTCTTTAATGCAGCAGGTGGCGGTGATCCGGTTCTATTCCAGCATATTTTCTGGTTCTTCGGTCATCCTGAAGTGTATATTCTTATTCTTCCTGGATTTGGGGTTATTTCAGAAATTATTCCAACGTTCTCGCGCAAGAAACTGTTTGGTTTCCACGCCATGGTGTATGCAACCGTGGCCATTGCCTTCCTGGCGTTTATTGTCTGGATGCATCACATGTTTACAACGGGTGCGCCATTGGGTGCCCAGCTATTCTTTATGTACAGCACGATGTTAGTGGCTGTGCCTACAGGTGTGAAAATATTTAACTGGGTTGCAACCATGTATCGTGGTTCTATCACCTTAGAAACGCCTATGTTGTTTGCTATTGGCTTTTTGATCTTCTTTACCATCGGCGGCTTTTCTGGCTTGATGTTGGCGATTGTCCCAGCAGATTATCAATATCGTGGTAGTTATTTTGTTGTGGCACATTTCCATTACGTATTAATTGCCGGCTCGCTATTTAGCATTATGGCCGCAGTTTACTATTGGTTACCGAAGTGGTCTGGCAAGATGTACTCAGAATGTTTAGGTAAGTGGCATTTCTGGTTAACGATGATTGGCATGAATGTCACCTTTTTCCCACTACATTTTGTTGGCTTAGCGGGGATGCCTCGTCGTATTCCTGATTATGCGCTGCAATTTACAGACTTTAATCAGCTGGCGACGATTGGTGCGTTTATCTTTGGCTTCTCACAACTCTTGTTCTTATACAATGTGATGGTGACAGCAATGCGCAAAGGTCAGGATAACTTGCCTGACAAAGTGTGGGATGGTGCACATGGTTTGGAGTGGACTATTCCTTCTGCAGCGCCATACCATACATTTGAAACACCACCGCACGTGGAATAATGGGTGGGCGTCTATGAAGAATAATGAGCTTAAAGAAAAAAATAGACGCCTAATCCGCAATATCATTATCGCTGTTATTGTTATGTTTGGCTTTAGCTATGCGTTGGTGCCGATTTATACTTTGGTCTGCAAGCAGACAGGTATTAACGGCCGCTCTAGCGATACACCCGATGCTTTTGATGCAAACATGCCCATCGATAAATCGCGCAACATTGACGTGACCTTTTCTACAACGGTACATGGCAAGCTAAAGTTCGATTTTCATCCTGAAACGCGGCACGTGACTGTTCACCCGGGTGAGACCAAGCTCGTGTATTTTTTTGCACAGAACACAACAGGGAAGGGGATCACGGTCCAGGCCATTCCTAGCATTACGCCAGACGAGGCTGCGCGATCCTTAAAGAAAACCCAATGTTTTTGTTTTACTCAGCAATACTTTTTTAAAGGTGAGAAAGCTGACATGCCGGTTTATTTTTATATTGATCCGAGCTTGGATAAAAGCATTCATGAGGTGACATTGTCGTATACCTTGTTTGATGTGACAGATTTTATTAAGAAAGATCAGCAGTATCATCATACCGGGCGCTTGGAGTTATGAAGGACTTTGAGGCCAATACTACATTAAACCTTTATTAAGCGCGGTTGGCGGCGGCAGGGGGAATGACAAAGAAACACTGTCATTCCGCGCTTGACGCGGAATCTCCTGTTAGCACTAGGATGAACAATAGAAACTGATGGAGGCCCCGGGTCAGGCCCGGGGTGACAGAGTATGAAACGTTTTTCAATTTACTTTACATTGATTCTAATCTTGCTCTCACTGTCTGCGTGGCAATTGAGTAGATATCATGAAAAACAAGCTTTACTTCAAGCTTTTACACACCAACAAAAGCAAGCAGCTATTTCCCTAGAGCAATTAAATAAACAAAAAAACAAATCATTCACTCGTCTCAAAGTAACAGGGCATTATCTCAATCAATATACGATCCTAATTGAAAACCGGCGCAATCACGGTCGCCAAGGAATGTGGCAAGTCACGCCATTTCTACTCCAGGGGAGTGGGGCTTGCTTACTGGTGAATCGCGGCTGGCTGCAACGCCCCGATTTAACACCGGTTACCGGCAAGCAAACGCTCATGGGCTGGGCTAAAACCCACCAGAAAAAACCTTTTATTTTGGGCAAAAATATCTATTTGCCGATTCGGTGGCCGCTTAATGTTCAGTATCTAGACATGCCTGCGCTAGAAAAAATCATAGGGCATCATTTATCACCAATTTCTTTACGATTGGCACCAGAAAATCCGCATGGCTTCATTAGAGAGTGGCAAATTGTTAACATACTGCCGCAACGTCATTTAGCGTATGCCATCCAGTGGTTATTGTTTGCCTTGATTGCCCTGGGGATCTACTTATTTAATAAGAGGAAATGAGTGTGAAACACAAAGGATTATTTTTTCTTTTAGCCTTGTTGCTTATTTTTGTGTTACCACCGGTGATGGCACGATGGCTTTATCAGCATGCGCATGAATATCATCTCAAGCACACCAATGTAGGTTACTTATTAAAACAACCGATTGCGACGCATGATTTCTTTCGACCTGCACTCACTAAACATTGGCATGTTGTGCTGGCCAATAACAATTGCTGTGATGCACGTTGCCAAACGACGCTACATAATTTACAACAAATCCATACAGCCTTGGGCAAGGCTCAATCGCGCGTTGTGATTAATTTAATGCAGCCACCGCTGTGCAAACACACGTCGGCAAGCAGCGTTGCTCAGCTACCTTACTCACCCCGATTAATGGCTAAATTAAAACAACAAAATAATGCCGACACTGTTTTATTAATTGATCCACATGGCAATTTAGTGCTGACCTATCCTACTGATACCAATGGGATCCCAGTGTTAAAAGATTTAAAACATCTATTGAGGGTTTCTCAAATTGGATAGGCAAGGGTTGCTTTCACGTTCCGCTGCAATAGGCGCTATATTTACGGGCGTTGTTATTTGCCTGGGTGCACTCACACGACTAGTCAATGCAGGCTTGGGCTGTCCTGATTGGCCAGGCTGTTACGGAAAGTTGATTGTCCCTGCGTCACAAAAGGTGGCTGAACTGATTTATCCCGCAACGCCCTTAGTTGCTTATAAAGCCTGGGCTGAAATGGTGCACCGCTATTTTGCCGGGACCTTGAGTGTAATTTGTCTGCTCGTGGTGGGGCTGCTGTTGATGCAGTATCGGACTAATAGCCGTCATCCCGCACTTGATGCGGGATCTCCTGAAAAAACTAGCATACTCGCCTCCCGACTCACCCAAGCCATCCTCCTCATCGCCCTCATTATTTACCAAATCATGTTGGGCCGTTGGACGGTAACACTGCATTTATTGCCTGTCATTGTGACGCAACATTTAATGGGCGGTTTACTCATCATGAGTTTGCTGTGGTTTATTCATATTTCACAAACTGAAAAACATCATCTATCTACTCCGTATTTTAAACCACTAGCACGTATTGCATTTATCTTAGTGCTCGCACAAATTTTCCTAGGCGCTTGGACTAGCACGCATTATGCTTCGCTCAGCTGCCCTGATTTTCCTTTCTGCGAGAATGCACATCCGCTCTTAGGTTTCTCGCATGTACATCTCGCCTTTCCTTTTTCTTCGACAACAGGCATTAATTATGAGGGTGGGGTGCTTGCACTACCTATCCGTCAAAGTATTCAAATGCTGCATCGTTTGGGCGCGCTGATTGTGACAGGATATCTCTTGGGCTTTGGCATCTTTACCGTGTTGCATGTGCAACAAGCAAAAGTACAGCGCTGGGCAATTGCTATGATGTTATGTTGTGTGCTGCAAATTTCCTTGGGAATGGCTAATGTGTTATTTGCATTGCCGCTACCCATTGCCATGGCACACACTGTCACGGCAGCCTTCTTATTATTGACCGTTGTTACACTAAATGGGATCACAAAAACATGAAGCAATTGATTTCCGATTATCTTGAGCTCACAAAGCCAAAAGTGGTGTTATTAATGCTGCTAACTAGTTTGGTGGGTATGTGTATGGCATCCGAATATGGCTTACATTTATCCGCCGTATTGCTTGGCACCATAGGCATTGCATTTGGTGCTGGCGGTGCTGCGGTATTGAATCATGTTGCCGATCAACACTTAGATAAGCTCATGCGACGGACAGAAAACAGACCTGTTGCGACAGGAAAAGTATCGACGGTACAAAGCTTACTATTTGCTGGGGTATTAATTGCATTATCTATGTGGATCTTATTTCAATGGGTCAATGCCGTCACTGCGATTTTAACCTTCTTTTCTTTAATTGTGTATGCGGTCATTTATACCTTATATCTAAAACACACCACCCCACAAAATATTGTGATTGGTGGTATTGCTGGTGCGATTCCGCCATTACTGGGTTGGACGGCGATTGCTGGTGGCATTGATCCGCATGCCTTGTTACTTGTTCTCATTATTTTTGTTTGGACGCCGCCGCATTTTTGGGCTTTAGCTATTCATCGCTATGAAGACTATAAAAGCGCCAAGGTACCTATGTTACCCAACACACACGGCATACCTTACACAAAACTACATATTTTACTTTATACCTTGCTGTTAGTTGCCGTCACTATTTTGCCATACTCCACTGGCATGTCAGGCACCCTATATTTTGCAGGTGTCATGCTGCTGAATGCACGGTTTTTATATTGGGTGATTAAGCTGTATCGCTTTTCCGAACCTAATACAGCGATTAAAACCTTTCGCTATTCTATTACGTATTTAGGCTTGTTATTTTTATTACTATTACTTGACCATATCACCGGAGGAGGCATTCGATGAGCAAAAAACAAAAACTTAGTCACACCAAATTATTGCTATTATTGGTTATCTTGATGGCCGCTGTAGCAACGTTTGGCTTGTATTTCAGTGGCAGCAAACATAAACACGGCATTAGCTTGCCAGAGAACATCCATATTGATGGCACCTTTCTAAAAACACCGCAAACTGTCGCAGATTTTCAACTCACCGATGATAACGGCAAGCCATTTACCCATAAGCAACTCATGGGACATTGGACCATGTTGTTTTTTGGCTTTAGCAATTGTGGCTATGTTTGCCCAACGACATTGGCTGCACTCAACGGCATGTATCATGAGCTTTCTGACAAGCTTGATAAAAAGCAAATGCCGCAGATTGTGATGGTTTCTGTTGAT
Organism: marine bacterium B5-7; assembly: GCA_021604705.1. Classification (NCBI taxonomy): domain Bacteria; kingdom Pseudomonadati; phylum Pseudomonadota; class Gammaproteobacteria; species marine bacterium B5-7. The sequence continues at coordinate 79,570 of BQJM01000004.1, forward strand.
CCGAAACGTGATACTGTTACGCGCATGCATCAATATGTTAAAACGTTCAACCCTAATTTTATTGGCACACGCGCTGATGAACCAGCACTAGCTGCACTTAAAAAATCACTGCACATTGTTGCAGTGAAAGTACAATCGAAAGATAAAAACCCGGATCATTACACTATCACTCATAGTGCCGATGTCATGTTGCTTGATCCCAATGGGGATATTGTTGCCTATTTCTCTTTCCCGCATACCCCAGATCAAATGGCAAAGGATTATCAAACAATTTTGAAGGCTGTCTATGGCTAAGAAATTTGTTGCGGTACTCTTTTGCTTATTGCTCACTGCTTGTTCGCAACCCGCAGTGAATGATTTGCAGGGCAAGGCACATCGACTCAGTGACTTCAAAAACAAAATACTCTTAGTGAATGTTTGGGCGCCGTGGTGTGCGCCATGTCGCAAAGAAGTGCCATTGTTAAATCAATTTGCGAAACAGCATCAAGCTACTGTTGCCGTGATCGGGCTTTCATTTGTCACCAATAAACTACCGGTGCTACGTCAGCAAGCAGCAAAATTAAATATTCGTTACCCCGTGTTATTACATTACCCACCTAAGTCCTGGCATTTGCCCGCCGCTGCTGTTTTGCCAACAACGATTGTCTTTGATAAAGCAGGGAAGGTGGTTAAGATTATTCAGGGGCCTGTGACTAAAAAACAATTAAATGCACTTATTGGGCGCTCCCGTCATCCCGCACTTGTTGCGGGATCTCCTGAACAACCCCGTCATCCCGCACTTGATGCGGGATCTCCTGATAGCACTATGGTGTTAGACGGAGATTCCGGCTCAAGGCCGGAATGACAGCCGTAGCGGGATCTCCTGATAGCACCGCAGTAACAAGTGGAGACTTACTTTATGAAACTACAAACAAAAATTATTGTGATGATTCTATTGCTACTCAGCGCGATGGCTGGCTTTGTTTTTTCCATGGTGGTCCATCAAACCAAGCCTGCGCCAGTAACCCCAGAGCGACTACGAACCTACCATTATCCTATTTCTTTTGTTGAGCAAGTCAAAAACGACCCTCAGGCAGGCGAAAAGATTTTTCGCGCCTATTGCGCCACCTGCCATGGGAAACACCCTCAGATCCCCTTAAATGCGCCCCTTATTGGCGACAGCAAGCGCTGGACCAGCTTAAAAAAAATGGGCATGAAGATGTTATTGCGGGTCACGCGTTCTGGTGTGGGCGCTATGCCTGCTCGCGGCGGCTGTTTTGAGTGTGAAGATAAGCAGTTGAAGCAGGCAATAGGTTATATTCTTGAGCACAGCACGCTTGACTAAAAAAACCTCATAGTCTACTATTTGCACAGAACTGTATTGATTAATTTTCATAAAAAAAGAGGTTTATATGTGGTCAAGTGAGGAAGAAGACGAAGAAGACGAAGAGTTAGAGTCAAGTAACGAAGAATTAGTTAAGCTACTGAAACTTCTCCGCGAGAAGTTGAAGATAGCTTTTCTCTCAAAAGAGACGAACGGTAGCCTGATTCTTGATATTCCCCATGGCGATCACTCTGTATTTGTCAGGCGTGTTTTACCGGAACACCTTTGTGCGATAACGGTTAAGCCTATGGCATGGGATGGCAAGCATACAACGGTTACCTGCTTGAAAGAAAACATCCCCAACCTTATTGAGGCAGCAACCCTAGCTGATAGAGCTGTTTTTACTCCGATGCCTGGTCGCCTACCTCCAGCAAACTGCTGATCCTGTTTCTTATTGAAGATTGGAGGAGGTGGTTGCGTGTATTCTTAAGCATAGTTAGTTCTTCCTGTCACCCCGGCCTTGAGCCGGGGTCTTCATCTATTACCGCAGTACTATCAGGAGATGCCAGGTCAAGCCCGGCATGACGGGGAAGGACTGTCACCCCGCCTTGAGCCGGGGTCTCCTACCTACATCCATGCACACGCCCTCTATGCTAAATTATCCGCATGACATTCTCTTGCAACTTAAATCATCGCGGAAAAAGCACCGCTGTTAAAAGCGCCAACTTTTCTCAAGCTTCTTGCGGCGTACAATTTGAATTAATCATTACTTTGCATGATTTCTCTGTCATCGCAATAAATGATCGGGTAACTTTTTCCATTACCAATAATCAAACAAAGCAAGATATAACAGGCATAGTTCAAGCACGCATGGGAGAGAAACAGCTACTCATTAGCGACTGTTGGGCGCCGCTAAAGAAAGA
>BQJM01000005.1 GCA_021604705.1 marine bacterium B5-7
TCACGCCCACCAAAAGCATCGCCGATTTCCGGCAAACTATGATGCGTTAATTCTTTTGAGAGGGCCATTGCCACTTGGCGAGGACGCGCAACAGAACGGTTACGACGCTTAGACAATAGATCGCTTACCTTCACTTTGAAGTATTCTGCAACGGTTTTTTGAATATTCTCAATCGTGATGAGCTTATCCTGCAAAGATAGCAGATCTTTTAGCGCTTCACGCACAAAATCAATCGTGATCTCTTTACCGGTAAATTGTGAGTTTGCCACAACACGTTTTAATGCGCCTTCCAACTCTCGCACATTCGAACGAATACGTTTACCAATAAAAAACGCGACTTCCGATGGCAATTCCACGCCACTTTGTTCCGCTTTGCTCATCAAAATCGCTACACGTGTTTCTAACTCAGGTGGCTCAATCGCAACGGTTAATCCCCAACCAAAACGTGAACGTAACCGCTCTTCCAGTCCGTCAATCTCTTTGTGATAACGATCACAGGTTAAAATAATTTGCTGTTGGCCTTCAAGCAAGGCATTAAACGTATGAAAAAACTCTTCCTGCGAGCGCTCTTTGCCCGCAAAAAATTGAATATCATCAATAAGCAGGGCATCGACCGAACGATAATACTGCTTAAATTTTTCCATGGTATTCGTTTGCAGGGCTTTCACCATATCTGCCACGAAACGCTCAGAATGTAGGTAAATAACGCGGGCATTCGGCTTATTTTCAAGAATTGCGTTACCCACAGCATGCATTAAATGCGTCTTACCTAAGCCCACATCACCATATATAAACAGGGGATTATAGGCGCCACCTGGGTTTTCGCCGACCTGCGAGCAGGCCGCGCGCGCCAATTGGTTTGATTTACCTTCAACAAAGTTATCAAAGGTAAATGAACGGTTCAAATTACTGTGATGCACAATATCAACAACCGGCTTTCTCTCAATGGTTGGCATAATTGCCGTTGCAGCCATACGCGGCGCAACTGGCTTTTGCGCCAGCACACCATGCAGTGCACCTACAGACAACTGCACATCAAAACGATCGGCATTCGCCTCATTTTTTTCTGCTAGCTGTTTCAGCACTTCTTTAATGCGTGAAAAATAGTGTTGATGTATCCAATCGAGAACAAAACGGTTCGGCGCAAATAACTTAAGATGGTTGTTATGTTTTTCGGCCTGTAAGGGGCGGATCCAAGTATTAAATTGTTGCGCGGAGATTTCATCCTGAAGCGTATGCAAACATTCATCCCAAATAGCTGCACTCACATGTGACTCCCGGCAAAGACTGTGGAAAAAGGGGGGGTAGTGTATACAAGCTATCAAGCGTGATCCACAGCCAAGACCACTTTTTTTTTCTGACTGCCCAAAGTCTGCTCCCACTGGTTGTGGATAAAACAACACACAGATTATCCACAGAACATTAAAAAGTTAACACTGTTTTTTCACCCCTAACCCATTGTTTTATATAGAGTTTTTTCTTAGCGGCAATAAAAGTCAAAAAAGTTATACACAAAAAACCTTTTCTGTTGTCTTAGCAAACTAAGTGGTTTGACAAGGCAAAAGAAAGCCCGTAGACTGCGCCATCTTAGTGATTTTGACCGGTAAAATTTGTCATGAAAAGAACTTTCCAGCCTAGCAATCGTAAACGCAAAAATACGCATGGTTTTCGTGCTCGTATGAACACAAAAAACGGCCGTAAGTTGATTAATCGCCGTCGTGCGAAAGGCAGAAAACGCCTATCTGCGTAAGCACCCCTGTGCCACACCCGTTTCCCAAGACCCGTCGCTTATTAACGCCTCGTGCGTTCTCTTTCGTCTTTCAACAAGCTAAAAAAGCCTCTAGCGATGGTTTTGTCATCCTATTTCGTAGAAACCCACTTGGCGATACCCGTCTAGGATTTGCGGTTGCCAAAAAGAAAGTCGCCAAAGCGCATGATCGTAACCGAATCAAGCGCGTATTTCGTGAAAGCTTTCGCTTGCAAGCGGATCTACCACCGGTGGACATCGTTGTCACCGCACGTCACGGTGCTCACAAGCTGGATCATCAAGCCTTACACGCCCAAACATTGGCTTTGTGGAAAAAATGCCGAGATCGCGCATGAAAAGGCTCTTTATCACGTTAATTCATGCGTACCGACTTCTCTTAAGTCCCTTTTTAGGGCACCATTGCCGCTTCACGCCTAGCTGCTCACAGTACATGTTGGCAGCCATCGAAAAACATGGTGTTTTTTCCGGTATTTGGCTGGGATTACGACGGTTAAGCCGCTGTCACCCTTGGCATACTGGTGGCGTGGATTTTGTTCCTGAAACAACACATAAAGGTTAACGCATGGAAACTAAACGTCTTGCACTATACGCAGCACTAGTATTTGTTGGTTTTACGTTATGGAATCATTGGCAGCAGTCACACGCGCCTCAGCAGATTGCACCCACTCAAACGGTATTAACCCATCAAATGAAGCAGACGGCCCACACGGCCGCGGCTCATGCGCCCACGCAATTTGCCAATACAAAAACAGCAGATAGTAAAACCGTGTCAACAACACCGGCTGAAAAACACGATATTATCCATGTTAAAACCGACGTACTTGATGTGACCATCGACCGTATTGGCGGAAATATTGTGCGTGCCAACTTGTTGAAGTATCCCAAAAAGCTACACGGAACACAGGCTTTTTCGCTATTAAATAACCAAGCGCATAAACGCTACATTGCTCAAACAGGCATCATTGACAAAAAAGGTGCGGAAGAACGCGTCTTTTCCAGTGCAAAAACCTCATACCAATTAGCCCCCAATGCAAAAAGCCTCTCCGTTGATTTAACCTGGCAAAACCCCAATGGCTTAGCCGTCGTAAAACGCTATACCTTTACGCGCGATCGCTATGTGGTCAACGTCGACTATCAATTAGCAAATCGTAGCAGTGCTGCATGGCAAGGCCAATTGTATTCACAGCTATCCCGGGAATGGCCCATCCCCACTGCCAAGAAAAAAGGCTTCATGCAAAGTATGGCAACCTTCACGGGTGCAGCACTATCCACAGCAGAAAAACCCTATAAAAAAAGAAGTTTTAAAGCCTTGGCTAAAGAAGATGTAAACACCGTATCTAAAGGTGGTTGGGTCGCGATGATCGAACAATATTTCGTAAGCGCATGGATCCCCAACGCCAAGCAAGACAATCATTTTTACAGCCAAGTCAACGACAATTTGTATACCGTCGGTGCCTTAACCCCAACCGTTAAATTAGCGGCTGGTGCGAAAGCAAGCGAAGGTTTTAAACTATATGTCGGTCCAGAAATCAATGAACGCTTAAAAGCTGCCGCGCCGCACCTAAACTTGACCATCGATTTTGGCTGGTTATGGTTTATCTCTATGGCTATTTTATGGCTATTAAACAAGGTTCATTGGTTCCTCGGCAACTGGGGCTGGTCCATTGTGATCGTCACCTTCTTGATTAAGCTGATGTTCTACAAACTGTCCGCAACCAGCTATCGTTCCATGGCAAATATGCGGAAAATACAGCCTAAACTCGACATTCTGAAAAAACGCTACGGCGATGATAAGCAGCGTTTTAGCAAAGAAATGATGGGCTTATATAAGAAAGAAAAGGTGAATCCACTGGGTGGTTGTTTGCCTATGATTGCGCAAATCCCTGTGTTTATCGCGCTCTACTGGGTGTTATTATACAGTGTGCAGTTCCGTCAAGCGCCATTTATGTTATGGATTCATGACTTGGCTGCGCCGGATCCCTATTACATTTTACCCTTGTTAATGGGTGCATCGATGTTACTGCAAACAAAGCTTTCTCCGCAGTCACCCGATCCCGCACAAGCAAAGGTCATGATGTTAATGCCCGTGATTTTTACCTTCTTCTTCCTGCATTTCCCGGCAGGCTTAGTACTGTACTGGACGGTGAATAACATTCTCTCCATCCTGCAACAGTGGTACATCATGCGGCAAGTGGATAAGCAGCGAAAGTAAAAACACCGCACACTGAAAATCTGTACCGCTACTCCCAAAAATCATGGAAAATTTGGAGTGGCGGTCATAATATTCTGTAATATATGTTTTTTGGTATTGTACGGTTTGGTGAATTTATCTAAATCGGTTAATATTCCGCCATGCAAAATTCTGACACCATCACCGCCATTGCCACACCGCCCGGAAAGGGCGGTGTTGGTATTGTGCGGGTGTCTGGGCCAAAAGCTGCTGACGTAGCCAAAGCCATCACCGGTAAAAACTTATCTCCCCGCTTAGCCACTTTTTGTGATTTCCGCGACACTTCTGGCGAGCTGATCGATCAAGGCTTAGCCATTTTATTCGTCGCACCACACTCATTCACGGGTGAAACCGTATTAGAGCTACAAGGTCATGGCGGACCCGTGATTTTAGATACACTATTAAAAACCGTTTTAAATATTGCTGACGTGCGCATGGCACGCGCAGGGGAATTTACCGAACGCGCGTTTTTAAACGATAAAATCGATTTAGCACAAGCTGAAGCAGTCGCTGATTTAATCGAAGCTTCCTCCGAGCAAGCGGCCAAGTCTGCCTTGCGCACACTGCAGGGTGCCTTTTCACAAGAAATTCACGCGCTAAACAAACAATTGATCGCGCTGCGCATGTACGTAGAAGCCGCGATTGATTTTCCGGAAGAAGAAATCGATTTCTTATCCGATGGAAAAATACAAGCACAAACTAAAGACTTGTTATCGCAACTAAACCGCATTAAAACCGCGGCAAAACAAGGGGTTTTATTAACAGAAGGTGTGAACGTGGTGCTCGCTGGCAAACCCAACGCAGGAAAATCCAGCCTGCTCAACCGCTTAAGCGGTACCGAGTCTGCGATTGTGACAGAAATTGCAGGCACCACACGCGACGTTTTGCGCGAACATATTCAGCTAGACGGGATCCCTTTACACATTATCGACACAGCAGGTTTGCACGATAGCCCTGATATTGTAGAGCAAGAGGGGATACGGCGCGCCAAAGCCGAAATAGATAAGGCGGATGTCGTCGTCGTGGTGATGGATAGTCAACAAATTGATGACCTGTTTATTGCGACATGCCAACAACAAGCGCCAAACAAGCCAATATTAGTACTCATGAATAAATGTGACCTTAGTAATGAGACTGCGCGCGTAGACACATCCCAGGAACCCACACGCATTGTCCTATCCGCTAAAACGGGTGAGGGCATGGAGATGTTCCGTTCGCAGTTAAAAACGCTGCTGGGTGCTCACAGCACGCCTGAAGGAAGCTTTACCGCGCGCCGCCGGCATATCGATGCACTGGATGCGACCGAAACCCAAATCCAGCAGGGCTTAGCCCAGCTAAACGAGCACCAAGCAGGCGAGCTATTAGCAGAAGATTTACGCCAAGCACAAAATATTTTAAATAAAATCACCGGAGAATTTCACGCAGATGATCTTCTGGGCGAGATTTTCTCTTCTTTTTGCATCGGAAAATAACCCTTATATTCATTTAAGACTGTCTTAAGGCTCCCTTAATATTCGGTTAATTTTTGCATCCTATACTGAGTTTAAGTCAAGGGAAGTGCGAGAATTATTATGCCATTAAGCGATCAAAAAATAGAACGATACATCCAGCGAACACTTAGTTTTGTTGAGACAAACGCAACAAAAGGTGGCTTAGAAAATACCTTGCGTGGGTTTTCTCGTCATCACAACGCTTCACCTGAAAATCTGGAAGATCTTGTCGAAAGTATCACGAAAGAAAATGCGGCCACACAAGTGCCTCGTGTGATGAGTAAACTGCATGAAATAATCGACAATGCCCGAGGTATTGTTTGGCTATATCAAAGCAAAGATCTTATTATTCGAGACACTCGCGCTTTATTTGATGAAGAAAAACTTTTAGCTAAGGCTGGGCTATCTGCGCTCTCCATCCTGGCAACATTACAACAACAGCACCCTAAATATGCGATACCGCCAAAACAAATAGTCACTATTTTTAAAGACGAAAAACATCGTGCTGCTTATACGCTGACAGACACTGAGGCATTCCGTGAAGAACAGCTTGAGCATCAACATGACTTTGTCCGTATGCGTGTGACAAATGATGAAAACGAACAGGACAAAGAAAAACAAAGGGAACTAAAAAAACAAAGGGAACAAGAACAATTTCTAAATACATATAGAACTGAACTAGAAGGCTCTACCCCTACATCAAGGCTGTTTTTCACCTTAGATTATCTAATCAAGCATGCTAAAACCGAAAAACAAGCTGAAATATTACTTAACGAAGCCAGTGTTATTTCTTTACAAGAAAACAATAAAAAGAATGATTGGACAAAAAATGTAGCCCCAGGAATAGACGCATTACAACAAGCTATTTCTGAACTTCAACACTCAAATATCAGAAATCTTGACAAAGTCATCCCTAGATTAGGAGAGTTGTTTTTACGCTTCATTTTCATTTCAAGATTGCACGATGGGTCCAATAATCAGGGGCGTGTTTTACAACAATTTAAACATGCCCTTAAAACATTTTTAACTAATCATGAGGCCCAAACTTCTGTTTTTAATGATAGTGTTAATTATGGGTTAAATTTTAACCAAGGATTAGTTGGCTCTATCAAAAAAACGGAAAATATTTCTAATATTGAAACCTTTTTAAAAGACCAGCTTGCTTCTGCAGTAAAAACAGCGTCTCAAAATTATATAAACAATTACAAGCATTTTTCATTTTTTGGAAAAAATAACAAAGGAGAGCGAGTGATTAACATTCGTTTCGGTATTTTTAGCAAAGCTCGCATTAATAATCTTAGAAAACACCTAGATAGTGGTGGACCTCGCGCTTTTGCTCAAACCATCCGAGAAATTAGGCACGCGGTCAAAAAATCTGGCACCTCTGGTGGAAACTCTTTTAACGACTATTTATTAACCGAACTAAAAAACAAGGGATTATCTTCTTCCTCTACAAGCCAAGATGAGTTTGATTCACTTAATACGATCGTCACGAATGATATGTCGCTTAAACAATTCAAACAAAATTTCATGGCACGTTTAGATGAATTAGCACCAAAAAAATCATCACCAAAAAGATCTCCGCGTAGAAACTAACAACATTTATCTTGTTCCCAATAAACCCTCCAAGTGCTAGGATAATCGTTTACCCCGGCACAAGGATTGTTTATGTCTACCGTTAACCACAAAAAATGGTGGGTACTCACCGCCGTTTCTCTGCTTTGTATTTTGCTCAACATCGATGTGACCGCGGTTAATCTCGCGATTCCGCCGATTGCACATGCTTTTCATGCTGATCTAAATAACATGCAATGGATCGTCACCGGTTACGTACTAACCTGCGCCATCTTTACTATCCCTGGGGGTCAATTTGGTGATCGCTTTGGACATGCCCTCACTTTCAACACAGGGACCATTCTATTTGGTTTAGCCTCTCTATTAGGGGCCATGTCGCAAAGCACTGAGGTATTAATTACCGCGCGTATTATTCAAGGCATTGCCATGGGGATAGCTATGCCTGTTTCTATTGCATTAATATACGACGTTTTTCCTGTAAAACAATATGGTTTAGCTATGGGGCTTGTTATGGCTTCCGTCGGTTTTGGTACCGCAGTTGGACCAACACTGAGTGGTGTTTTACTACATTATTTAGATTGGCGCTGGATTTTTTACATTAATGTGCCTATTTGTCTATTAACCTTTTTAGTCTCTCTTTACGGTAACCCTAAACATGTTGAGAAAAAACAAGTTTCCTTTGATCTGATCGGAAATCTCGTTTTATTTGTGAGTTTGTTGGGCTTAGCACTTGCAGCAAACCAAGGACAAGCGTGGGGATTTCAATCCATTAAGTTCCAAACGGTTCTTTGGGGTGGTTTACTCGCATTTATCGTTTTGTATTTTGTTGAAAAAAATAAAGCGGCGCCCGCCTTTGATTTCTCACTTTTTTCTGTTCACAACTTCCGAACCATTTTCTTTATTCGGGTGTTTTTTCAAATGGCCGTTATCCCTATTTTCTTTTTTATTCCCATTTATTTAAGTGATATCGCTAGTTTTTCATCATTAGAAACTGGGATGATTATGCTATTTTTCACTGCAGTACTCGGTATTTCATCGCCATTCTTCGGGTATTGGACCGATAAAATGGATGTTAGAACGCCGCATATCATTGCAACTATTATGATGTTAATTGCAACCACATTATTTTGTTATTTACCCACTCAACCCTCTTTAGTAGCACTTAGTTTTCCATTAATACTAACGGGACTGTCTTGTAGTCTCATTTTTATTATCACCATGAATGGTGCTATAAGTGCTGTTTCTCCCGAAAAATCAGGGGTTGCCTCCGGCGTGCTCTTTTGTTTTTGTTGGTTAACTTGTGGTATAGGCGTTGGTATCTTCGGCACCATCATTGATTACGTCAGTCATGGGCAAGTATTACATGCACTACAACAACTAGGGATGAGTATAGCGCCCGCAGAAAAAGAGGCCTTGCTCCGTGCGGCCAGCGGTATTGTGCCCTTACACCAGCTTGTACATAACTATCCTGCCCACAGTGCCCAGTTACTACATATTACGTCTTTTTCTTTTATGAGCGGCTTTAAACTAGCTTTACGCGTCATTACAGGCTTCTCGTTGATTTGCGTGATTTTATCATTTTTTGTTGACCCTAAAAAACCAACGCATAAACAGGATGTCCAACACATCGCTGTTTAATCTAAAAATCTCCGTTTAACCTACCCAAACAAGGCGCCTACAAAGGGCGCCTTGTCTATTTATAGCACCAAAACTTATCCCCATAAGCTGTGATCAACCCCTGATCTAAGCTGTCGACAAGCTTAGGGTAAGTCCTGTGGATAACTTAAAAAGCGCTACTTTTCGACTTATCCACATCTTATGATCCCACTTACACCTGGGTGTTAACACAATGTTTACCATCGTTTAACCACTTGTTTTAATTAAGATTTTATCGCTTATACACAGAAAAACCTCCCCTTAATAATAAATATAATTTAAATATATATACATATAATTTTATTTAGAAGAGAGTTAGGGTCTGTACATAAAGAGAACTAATCTATATGATTATCTTTTTTTAAATATGTCTTTTTTAGCGTGACCGGACACCTCTTTCAAAAACACGCATAAATCCATCCCTGGAGCTCGACGTCGGCTATCCCTGCCGCCGACGGTTTTTGAAAGAGGTATCGCGGCCCACGCTATAACGGGTACATAAAATATATATCTTCCCCTTAGAAGATTTTGAGAAGCGAGATGAACAACTTCGACGTAATCGTTATTGGTGGTGGACACGCAGGTGTAGAAGCAGCATTGGCTAGTGCACGCTTGGGTGTAAAGACCTGTTTACTGACCCATAACATCGACACCATAGGTCAAATGTCCTGTAATCCAGCCATTGGCGGTATTGGAAAAGGGCATCTCGTCAAAGAGATCGATGCTCTGGGTGGCATCATGGCGGAAGCGGCTGATCGAGGTGGGATACAGTTTCGTCGCCTGAACGCCAGTAAGGGGCCTGCAGTGCGCGCAACTCGCGCCCAGGCAGATAGAACACTCTATAAGCAAGCGATTCGCTACGCGGTCGAGACGCAGCCTCACCTAACGGTATTCCAACAGGGTGTAGATGATTTAATTATAGACAATGGGGTGGCTTGCGGTGTGGTTACGCAAATGGGTTTACGTTTCATGGCACAAGCCGTGGTCTTAACGACAGGCACCTTCCTAGGTGGAAAAATACACATTGGCGAGTTACAAACCCGTGGTGGGCGAGCAGGTGATCCGCCTTCCATTCAATTAGCTGAGCGTTTACGCGCACTTCCTTTTCGTGTTGATCGATTAAAAACAGGGACGCCGCCTCGCATTGATGGAAAAACGGTGGATTTTAGTGGGATGACAGCCCAGCCTGGTGATGAGCCAACCCCCGTCTTTTCCTTTTGGGGTGATCGCACGCAACACCCACAACAAGTTCCTTGTCATATTACGTACACAAATCAAGTAACACACGATATTATTCGTGAAGGATTGAGTCGTTCGCCGTTATTTTCTGGCGAGATAGAAGGGGTAGGGCCGCGTTATTGTCCATCGATCGAAGATAAGGTCGTTCGTTTTGCAGAACGTGATGCCCATCAAATTTTTGTGGAGCCTGAAGGTTTATACACGACGGAGCTATATCCCAACGGCATATCAACCAGCTTACCCTTTGATTTACAAATAGCCTTTGTACAATCGATCAAAGGATTTGAAAAAGCACATATTACGCGCCCAGGCTATGCGATTGAATACGACTTTTTTGATCCCAGGGATTTAAAATCCTCGCTAGAAACCAGTGTTATTCCTCATTTATTTTTTGCAGGCCAGATTAATGGTACGACGGGTTATGAAGAAGCGGCAGCGCAAGGTTTAATCGCGGGATTAAATGCGGCACGCCAAGTAAAACAACTTGAGCCTTGGACGCCGCGTCGTGATCAAGCGTATATTGGTGTGTTAATCGATGATTTAATCACACGTGGCACACAAGAACCGTATCGTATGTTTACCTCGCGTGCGGAATATCGCTTATTGCTCCGTGAAGATAATGCAGATGCACGTTTAACAGAAGTTGGCTTTGAATTAGGCTTAGTGCCTGAAGAAAAATACCAACGGTTTTGTAAAAAGCGTGATGCCATTGAAAAAGAAACACAACGCTTAAAATCGCTAGTGATTCAACCGGACAGCTTACACGCTAAGGCTATTAATACACTGATTGAAAAACCCTTGGCGCGAGAATACCATGCGACAGATTTATTGCGTCGACCCGATTTAAATTATGATACATTACATCGTATTATCGGCGTTGGTCCCTCGTCAGTGACTACAGCGGTGGCGGAACAAGTAGAAATTCAACTAAAATATGCAGGGTATATTGAGCGTCAGCAAGAAGAAATTGACAAACAACAGCGGCAAGAAAAATCGCAGATCCCTGAAAAAATAGACTACGATCAAGTAAAAGGCTTGTCACATGAGGTCCGTCAAAAGCTCAGTGATATTCGTCCTGAAACTGTTGGCATGGCGGCGCGTATTCCTGGTGTGACGCCTGCAGCGATTTCTTTATTACTTGTCCATATGAAAAAAGGATTACATGAGTACTAAAATACATCCAGATTACCAACTTGGTGACACGGCGCAGCAACAGCTAGAAGATTTAACGACACAACTGCTAAAGTGGAACAAAGCCTATAATTTAACGGCAATTGAGAAAAAAAAAGAAATTGTCGCCTATCACTTACTTGATAGTTTGGCTTTATCGCCCTATATCAACGGCAATCGTGTTGCTGATATTGGTACTGGCGCAGGGTTTCCTGGCTTACCTTTGGCAATTGCACATCCCGAGAAAACCTTTTTTCTGATCGAATCCAATCGCAAGAAAACACAGTTTATTTTACACATGCGTCACCGCTTGCAACTCAGTAATGTGACGGTGTTAGAGCAGCGCGCGGAGGCGGTAACACTGGATCCGCTGGCAGACTGTATTGTGTCTAGGGCCGTGGCAGATATTCCGGTGCTCATTGATTTTTCTGCGGGGTTTTCTGGGCCGAAGACACAATGGCTGCTGCAGAAAGGGCCTGATTTTGACGTCGCCTCATTGTCCGCCATGCCCCACATGATGCAGCAAAACGTGATACACTACCGCATACCCGGCATACCAGCCGAACGTTTAATTATTGACCTAAAAAAGCAGGAATGACGCGTGGGAAGAATCATCGCGATTGCGAATCAAAAAGGTGGTGTCGGCAAAACGACAACCGCTGTTAATTTAGCGGCGTCTTTAGCCGCAGGTTATCGAAAAGTATTACTGGTAGATTTAGATCCGCAAGGTAATGCCACCATGGGTTGTGGCATCGATAAAAATGCATTGGATTTAACGGTAAACGAAGTACTGCTTGGTCAGACAGACACACAATCAGCTATTGCTAGCACTCAGGTTGGTCTAGACTGCTTGCCTTGTAATTATTCCCTGACAGAATCTGAAGTTCAGTTACTTCAAATCGATGAAAAAGAATTTCGTTTGCGCAACGCCTTAGACGCTGTGCGTAACAAATACGATTACATTCTTGTTGACTGTCCTCCTTCGCTGAACATGTTAACCGTGAATGCTTTGGTGGCAGCGGATAGCGTGATTATTACGATGCAATGCGAATATTATGCCTTGGAAGGTTTGGTGGGCTTAAAGCAAACCATTGAACAAATTCGTGATCGATTAAATCCACATTTAATTATCGAGGGGATTATTCGCACCTTGTATGATGGTCGTAATCGTTTAACGAATGAAGTCACAGAACAAATCCAAGAACATTTCCGCCGAGAATTGTTTGATACCGTGATTCCGCGCAACGTACGCTTGGCTGAAGCGCCTAGCCATGGATTGCCAGCATTACAGTATGATCGCCGTTCGCCAGGTGCGACCGCATATTTGTTATTGGCTGAAGAAATGATTGAACGACAAGCACGCCGCGCGAAACGCGCGCAGCAACACGCTACGGCGGAAGGATAAAACATGGCAAAGAAAAAAGGTTTAGGTCGTAATCTGGATGCGTTGTTAGGCGGTATTTCCCCGAATAAACCAATACCTGCAGCCATTGATGCTGTTGGCCCTGTCGTTGAAACGACTAAAACAGAAAAAACACAATCACCACGTCAATTACCCGTAGATTTACTGCAGCCTGGCAAATACCAGCCGCGTACGGATATGAATCAAGAGGCGCTGCAAGAGCTGGCAGACTCCATCAATGCACACGGCGTGATTCAACCGATTGCGGTGCGTCTCATTAGCCAGGGCCGTTACGAAATTATTGCTGGCGAACGCCGCTGGCGCGCCGCACAGTTGGCGGGCATACATGATGTGCCGGTGGTCGTGCATGATTTTTCTGATGAAGAAGCCAGTGCCGTTGCGCTGATTGAAAATTTACAGCGTGAAGATTTAAATCCGATTGAAGAAGCGATTGGCTTTCAGCGATTGATTGATGAGTTTGATTTAACGCATCAACAGTTGGCAGATACACTGGGTCGCGCACGTGCGAGCATCACGAATTCCCTACGTTTATTGAGTTTACACAGTGATGTGCGTAAATATGTGGAGCATGGTGACTTCGACATGGGTCATGCACGCGCATTGTTAGCGCTTAGCACGGATAAACAGTGTGAAGCGGCTAAGCGCATTGTTAATCAAGGCTTATCCGTACGTGAAACAGAAAAGCTTGTAAAAGAATTTTTAAATCCTGCTGCACCCAAACAAGCGGATCGCTTGCAAGATCCGAATGTGCGCCAATTACAGGATAGCTTGTCAGACAAGCTGGCAGCGAGCGTGCAAATTCAGCACGGTAATCGCGGCAAAGGAAAAGTCATTATCAACTATAACAGTCTCGATGAGCTAGATGGCATCATCGCACACATTAAGTAAGGAATTTCTCGTGATACAAACCGGAAGCCAAGTTAGCATTCATTACACCGTTGCATTGGAAGATGGCGAGATTGTTGATCGCAACCCAGATGAAACCCCGATGGTTTTTACTTTAGGTGAGGAAGAAATCCTACCGGCCCTAGAGAAAGCCCTTTTAGGGCGCACCGTGGGTGAGGTGTTGGATGTACAAGTTTCTCCAGAGCATGGCTATGGCCCCGTCAACCCCGAAGCCTTCCAGACGGTCGAGTTAAACGTTTTGCCGGAAGAATCCCGTCAGCCTGGCGCGGCCCTTAGTGTCGAGGATGAAGCGGGTCAACGCCATCTGCTCCATGTCCACGAAATCCAGGGTGATAAGGTTATTTTGGATTTTAACCATCCTTTGGCGGGGAAAACGCTCTTGTATCATGTAGAGATAGTGGATATAAAGTAACAATCCTTAATCTTCTCTTAATCTGAGGGCTGTACAATGACTCTACATAACAATGATAGAGCCCCGGGTATGCCGCCGAAAACACCGGAAGAAATAAAAAACGATGCTTTCTCAGACGATGACCTAAAAAAACTCGTTTCGGATGGTTCTATTGATACGGCCATTGCGCTGTTATCACAAATTCGAGATGGCAAGCAGAATATTGAAACGTATCAGGGATCTACTTTTTTTGGACAGACCAGCGATATAAAGACGTTGTTCCGCGATGCTTCAAACGACGGCTTAACGCCTCCCAACAAAGAAAGTGATGCTGTTGCATTACAAATAACAGCTTTAAGTTTTATTCAGGCGGCACATGATTTGTTGAAAATCTATCAACAAGACACTAAAGAAAATAAAGAAAAAGTTGCTGAGTTTTTCAATAAGAACTTTCAGGATCGGGTGAAGCAAGATCCGCAGCAAGCACTCAATGAGCTGATCCATAACAACCTGAAACCATTTTTAGCGGAAAAGCTGTGTTTTTCCGAGAAAAAGGCGCTGGAGAGTCTCTATGATGCACGAAATTTTGTGCCGCTTTACCAAGATCCTCAGACAGTTAAAGTAGCCGCGCATGATGTTGCGACGATTACGGCACTTAATATAGAAATTGATAGCGAAAAAACACCATTAAAGCTTATACAAAAAGAAGAAATTCGAGGCGAATTAACGGACGAATTAAAAGAAGAATTTAACAAGTGTAAGGACGAAGACCCTGAAAAACAGCCAGAATGGTTCCGCGCGCAATCACCTGAGCATCGTGCCATTATTCGTTATCACATTCCGGCGATTTTAGAAGGTCGCCAAATATCCTCACAACTTCGCGAGATGATTCCGGGTGTGAAAAATTTCGCGAAGCAAAAAGTTGGGGTTGTTGAGTTGGATGAGCAAGGAAAAGAAAAGATAATGTGGCTCACCGAGGTCAATCACTGCGGCACTATCGCCTGCTTAATTCCGGGCGTGTCACAAGCAGAGCGGCAACGTATAAGCAATTTAAATGCCGCGCAGTTACGAAAATTAACCCGCGCAGAAGATGAGGATCACTTCGTGCTGACCACATTAAACAGCGCAAAGAACCCGTTTGGCAATGACAATCAAATTGTTTGGCAAACCTTAAAAGCCTTGACTGAAGGCGCTAACAATTTACCCTTAAACTTGTTGCGCCTGGTTTCATCGAATAATGATGAAGGTATGCGAAGGGTGATTCAGGCCGTATTGGATATTTATCTTGAGGAAGCCGCCGCACCCTCAGATGGTATTTATCTTGATAATAACGAAGGAATCTATCAAGAAAATATACGCCAATTTTTGTCTGGACAAGCTTCTTTCCGGGAAATACCTTTTGATGATATCCAAAAGATGCAGGACGAGGACTTAAGTCAAAAGGGCGTCAGATTACAGCAGGTCAGGAATATGGTGGTGTTGGCATGCCGCTTGAAATCGCGTCTGGATCGAAGAAGTAGTTTGCTTGATCCTGATAATGAAAATTTAAGTCGCTTGAGTTTGTTTCATCAGTTGTGCCACATATTCAATTTTTATGCTGATATATATGATGATGAGAATCAGCTTTCTGGCCGTAAAGCAAAGCGCGTGATCCCCACTGTCGCATGCCAAACCGGTAAAGATCGAGTGGGGCTAGCGGCCATGATGACGGCCATTACTGGGGTGATGTCACATCTTATCAGTGGTGGTGCAAATATTTCTGCAAAAAACCGCGATACCGTGCGCGCACAAATCGCGGAACAACTGGCTAAATCTGGGCATCAACAGCATATGGCTGCGGCACGCGGTTGTTCGCTAGGGTGTTGGGGCTTGGTGCGTGATGCACGTTTTGCCATGCCATCTTGGTTTACCGAAAAAACACGTCGTTTTCTCATGCGGGATACCGCGAAAAATAATCATCCAAATATAGCTAAACCGAAAAAAGGCGAAAAATATCGCCAAGATCCCAGCGATAAGCCGAATGAGTTTCAACAATTCCGCAGTAACAGCATTAAAAAACTGGAATCCTACATTCGTTCTCGCCAGCGTAAACTCAAGTATGGCGGTTGGTTTTATACGGTAAAAGCGCTAAAAATTAAGGTTCATGCGGCGGAGACCTTGGTTCACGAATTACGTTGCGCAAAAGAAGGTGACAAATTGGGTGATAAAATTAAAAAAGCCAACACAAAAAACCTTTTAGCTAAAAAAGCACTACAAACCCGCTACACCAAGAGCTGTTGCATGTTTGCATTCAAACCCACCGATGGCCAATTCGGCGTGTTAATTGACGAACTATCCCGTGGCTTTTCAGCTCCTCAAGCGAGCAAGTCTCAGATGGGCCTAGAAAAAAACAGTTAATAAGCTTGTTTTTTGTATCAAAAACCGCAGTGAATTAAGACTACCTTAAGTTTCGTTGCATATACTCATTGTAAGCACACATAACAATGAGCGTTCGCCATGGGTATTGATGATGATCCAAAGAAGCCAGAACTCGACTCTGGTTACGGTGGAAGTGAGTCTGATTATGAAGATGATGCTGTCTCAACGCCTGCTACCCCTGAAAAAGAAGCGCAGCCTAAAACACAAGCCCCATCATTAAGCGCAGATCAGCAGCTAAACTTGATCGTAGCGGAGTGTCATGTTACTTCGGAAAGTCTGCCTTCCGATGATAGTGTGGTCACTGTTTATGAACATGCGAGAGATACGTTAAATATCCTCGAACATAGACGTGAAAAACTTTGGGGCTTACTGGATCCGCCAAGCGAACTTAGTTCCGCGTCAAGAAAAACAGCATGGGCGGCATTGAAATCACTTGATAGCAGCATAAAAACCTGGAAACAAAAAAAACAGCAGTCAGGCCTTCAAGCGTATGACTTACTTCGGAAACAAATAATAGGCGAGCAGCAGGCTGTTTGTGATGATTTACGCTTGCTTGCAACTCAGGCACCGACAGAGCCACCCTTAATGAAGAATGCAAAGGCGCAATCTGGGCTACGCCATGATCAGATGATTGAGGGTACTGATCTGACAGAATCTAAGAAGCATCGTTTAGATCTATTAGAAGAATCCGTCGATACTTTGATTGCTTATAAGGATGCATCGCACGAAGTGTATAAGTCGTTTAATGATGTATATGGCGCTGTGATAGGAAAAATCCGACACGCACAAGAACAAGAGAAATTAGCAAAAGAGATAAAAGAAACGCTACACCACAAGGTAGCTGTCAAGAAAGAAGATCTTAGCTTACGCGGCATTCAAGCGCTCAAAGAGGCGGTTGATGCGATAGAAGATGCTGGCCCCAAGTTAGAAGACAAATTGTCAGCGCTAAAGAAAGCAACACGAATAGCAGAAGAATGTAATGCACGTATAGGAAAAGCAGAAGCAAAATTATTAGCGTTAAGAGAAGAACATCCTGAACAGTTCAATGACGTTGTCACACAGGCGTGGCTTGATGATCAAAGACATGCAAAGCTCTGGCAAAATGAAAGATTGAAAGAGTTCTCAGTTGAGTTATCCAGCACTGTTGTTTCGACATCACAACTTGCTAGCGAAAAGATCCGTTTGGCACATACGGAGAGGGTACTGCGTGCTGAGGTGGCTCTTAAAATGGGCGATCGAGCGACGCCGGGCCGGATTCCCCCCAACGCAAAAGCATTTGCTGAGCTTATGGGTGCATCATTCTCGGATGAGCAAGCACGTGCTTACTTAAAACGTCATATCAAAACATATGAGCCAAATGAAGCGGCTATTACCTTATTACAGGAATACCAAAGATCGGCGCAGAAATTAATGGCGGTGATAGATAATTTAGAGGGAGAAGAAAAGCAAGAAGCGCAAGCCTTCTTGAAACAAACGACTGGTCTTGACCTTGATGAGATAAATATAGCGATGGGCCAAGCTGAACATCAAGAAAAATATGTTTTGGCTTATGAAAAAGTAGCGAGAGTGAATGCGGCATATCTCGAATTTAAAAAAGCAGCTTCTGTTCTCGTGTCGAACGATGGTTCCGTTGCCGCGTACCAAGCACAATTTGAAAAAACGAATAATATGAATAAAAACCTTGCCGCGTTAACTGACGAGCTTAATGGATTGCAGTCAGCCATTCGGTCACAAGCCGGTGTGACAGAATCGGATAAAAAAATATTTGAGAAAGCGATTGAAAAACCACAAACACAGCATCGCCGCGCACAAACCAGCATGAAAGCTGCGGAAGAGAATGTCATTGCACAACGGAACGCACTAACGGGCCCAGCAGAGGCATCGATAAAATCTTTTCAAGGGGCTTTGACGGCATTTTCTCATCCGGGCATTGTTGCGAAAACTCAACAGAAAGAGATAGCTGAAGAGCTAAGCGCCTGGGGCAAGCTAGCTGCTGTTGCAGACTTGTCAGCGCATAAACAACAGGTGGCAGTACGTCAAGAACAATTGCAAAGAGTGAAAAAATCGTTAGAAGACCTGGAGGCACCAGGAAAATCAAAAGAAAACCCCGTTGTCGTAATCAGCCAATGGAATACCAAAGGACTCTCTGAGTTAGAGGTCCTTAAACAAAAAGCCGAAAAGCAACTAAAACGTGCAGAGAATGTTAAACAAAGCCGTCAGACATTGATAAAAGATCTTGATGCTAATGCGCAGCAATGTGAGCAACGCATTACAGTGATCGATAGTTATATTCGTGAAGCAATCGATGCTCAGATGCAGCAAGCAACACAGTTCGCAGAAGAGTTTGATGCTTTCCTAGTAAAAGCCAGCTCAGCAGTGGAAACAGCAGAAAGGGCCCTGAACGAGAAAGATCTTGATGGACTGCAAGCGACTAAGGAGCACTTAACGAAGATGGATGCCCAGGTTAGTGTCCTTGATCTAGATGGCAAAGCAGACATCTTGAGAAATAAACGACAATCTACCGCCTTTAACACCTATTTGGGGGTAAACCACACACAGCCAGCTGTAGAGATTCTACATAAACAGCAAGCGAATGCCTTGAAAAAATTGGGGCAGATTGAGAGAATGCAACTCCAATTAGAATTAAGAGTCAGTGACGTGGAAGCTAGCATTCAAACCTCCAAAGATAAACAAACGCGTCAATCGACGCAGTTAGTCGATATCGTAGCAGCGCGTGCGCAGGTGGCGAGAATCGATAGCGAGCACGATGATTTACTTGAACCAACTAATGCAGTGTTGGCTGAGGCAGAAAATGCACTGAATGAGGTGGAAGCTTTGGAACGCTTGCATAACAAAATAGTTTTGCAGAAGGGTGTTGTTGAAAAAGGGATTAACGGAAAAGAAGAAGAAATCAATGCGATCGGTCTAGGTCAGCACCTTGATGCTATTACTAAAGAAGATGGAGAGGTGGTGTTTTCCGAAGCGCAGTTGTTCCGACAAAAAAAACACGAGGCTTTAAAAAAACTTGGCGAACTAAATAAAAAGGCAGACGATCTTGGTGAGCTCAGTGGAAAAATAGTCATACACGTGGAGCAACTAAATGAGCAACATTCGCGTAGAAATGCGGAGAAAGCGACACACCTAAAAGAGAATCTTTTGGTATTTTACAGGCTTATTGGTGTGCAAGAAGTGAATACGTTAGAGAAGGAAGATCCTAGACGTGTGATGGTAGACAGAGTGCAGGGTGCAATAGCCGCTCACGAGAAACCACCAAGAAAAAACGAGACGCGCCTTCATCGAAATGCTACGTTAGCGCGCCGAGAAAATAGACTTGATGATGTCACTCAAAGTTTCAACGACCACATTGCTCTTGCTCATCGCAAGCGACTGATTGCGATTGAAAAAGAGATAGCAGGAAATACCAAAGTCATAGAAGAGGCGTTAAAGACACTAGATACTTTTGCTGAAGGCGTGAAATCGGGAAATTATACTTCGGACATGATGGGGCGCTGCGCGAAGGTTCTGGGTACACTTAATGATGCGGTGAAAGATCTGCAACGCTTGCAACGGGAGGGTTTGCCCGAGTTGCCAGCGAATGTTCGACGGCATTTGAATGCTCCTGATGCGACTGAAGCTGTTCGTACGCAAGCCTTTTGGTTACAGAACCAGATGCGCAAAACAAGAGACCTTTTCCAGGGTATAGATACTGCCTTGGATCTTGCAAAGCAAGAATTCTTGAAAAAAATAAACTTAGTCGTGAAAACGCTACGAACACAACTTGTTCCTTTG
Organism: marine bacterium B5-7; assembly: GCA_021604705.1. Lineage (NCBI taxonomy): Bacteria > Pseudomonadati > Pseudomonadota > Gammaproteobacteria > marine bacterium B5-7. Next base: position 20,056 of record BQJM01000005.1, read on the forward strand.
GTGAGGCAGGTGGCTTTAGCAAATAGAGAGTTAGAGCGTGGCGCCAAGTTTTGTGAGGCTGCATTTCAATTTAGGAATGAAATAGGAGACATGCCAGAAAAAAGTGTTGATGAGATAGCGCGCAAGCGAAAAAAATTGTCGGATTATCATAAAGAACTGCCAGCCGCTATTAAGAACTTAACTAATGCACTGGATTATTCGCCCAATCCCTTGTTAGCCAGCGCTGAGCTTACGCAGCTTTTACAATCGCATAATGGCTTTCAGAAAGATAGCCATGCTGTTAGTGCACATTTAAAAAAATATTATCAGCTACATGCCAAACTTGAGAAAGACAAGCAAGCGTTAATAGACTTAGATAACACGGTCGCGAAGGACCTTGCTGGCTTTGAGACAGAGGAAGATTTAAAGCTACTAATATCTCAAAATAATAGGCTCACCAATATCAGCGCACGTTTGTCCACAGATGTAGGCTCGGTAACATCGCACATCAAAGCACTACACGATGCACGAAAAACCCATGATGGGTTTGTTATTTGGCTACAGGAAGCAAATACAAGGGCGCCGGCGTTGCGTAAAATCGTACAAGAAGCTAACACAAAGCTAACCACGCCTAAAACAGTTGAGCTAAAAACCACACCAGCTGACATAGACGCATGGGCTACAGATGTAGCTTCGCCTTTGCATGATCAAGCGCTGAAACTGAAAGCTGCTCTAAAAGAAAAACAAGAAGCAGAAGATAGCTTAAAAAAACAAAGTGAAGCCGCCACAAAACTTGAAGACGAACTTTATCAAAACCAACTCTATGCGCTCACACAAATCCGCGTGCGTATATTCCACGATCCTACGCGCATCAATCCTTTGCAGCGCCACACCGCACGCAAAGATGATGGCGTGATGGCGCAAGTATATCGCTTCCGGCAGGGCGCGGAGGGTGTCGAGGCGTTCCATAAAAGAGCATTACTCGATAAGAAAGATAAAAAAGCTAAGTTGGTTTTTAATTTTGACTTAACGCCGCGTGAAATTACTGAAGATCAATTATCTCGTCCCGGTGGCCTATTGGCGATTAGCCAAACGGGTTACCCTTACGAGATTCGTGGTAATACAGCCACGATTAATAACGCGTATCGCATTGAAGGTGAAGATGCGATGACGCATCAAATCCGCTTGATGCACACCATGATGGAAGCGATCATGACCTTGGTTGATGCCGGTTATGAAACGATTACTTTAAACGGCAACCCCCATACCTGCTTGGCGGCGAAACAGTTTATCGACGAAGTCATTAATCCCAATATGCCGGAAGGCCATCAAATTAAAGTGAACTGGAATGCGCCAGAGAGCTTGCCAGACAATGCTAAAAAATGGTCTGACCAATACATCCAGCACGTGAAAACGCAGAAAAAAGTTGTGCTAGACAAAACGGATCTTGTAAGTAATGCAATACATAATCAATTGGCACGGCGACAAATCAAAGGGCAAGGAAAAACGAGAAAAGAAGCGTGGGAAGCAGCGAAAAAAGCAATGAAAGTAAGGAAAGGAATGTACCTACCAGAAACAGAAAAAGATGCTTCTGGTAAGCCAGTAAGAAAAGACAATAACCATGATGCAAATGAAAAACGTTTAAGTGAAATTTTAACTGAACAAATAGCGCTAAAGAAAGAACTAGAAGCAGCCGATGAAGAACAGAAGCCAGTGGTGCAAGGTAAGATTCTGAAACTAGAAGAAGAAGAAGGGCGAATAAAAGCCGCAGAAGAGCGGATTTTGAAGGCAGTAGCTAGAACCCCTACATTCTTCATAGAAGAAGATAAGCAATCGCTTTCGGAAGTTCGCGCCAAGCGTCTTGTAGATGCGTCTCAGATATCCACCTGCGCGATGGAAGCACTGAAAGCAGAACAAGCAGCAGAAGCTGAGAAAACTATGCCAAAACCTAGACCCGATTCGGGACAAATGGGCTGCTAAACGATCTTTTTCACAAGCGCTGATGCTGCATAAGCGGTAGTTTTTCTCGGGTTTGGCGGATCAAATCCAAGTCGATGTCCGTCATCACCACGCCTTCGCCATGCATTAATTCTACGATAATTTTCCCCCAGGGATCGACAATCATCGTTTGCCCATAAGTTTGCATGCCATTATCTAAGTCGCCAATTTCGTTGGGGGCAATCATATAACATTGGTTTTCGATAGCGCGTGCACGGACCAAGACTTCCCAATGGGCTTTGCCGGTGTGTTTTACAAATGCCGTTGGCATGATGACCATATCAACTTCTGCGCGCTGATACGCTTGAAATAAAGCACTAAATCGTAAGTCATAACAAATGGCTAATCCTATTTTCCCAAAAGGAGTCTCGAGAACAACAGGTTTGTCGCCATGCAGGGTGCTACTAGACTCGCGATAGCATTGATGTTTTTCATGTCCAAATTCGGCATCGAACAAATGAATTTTATCGTAGCGTGCAACACGCTGGCCTTGGGCATCAAAGACCAAGGCGCTATTTGTGAATCGCGTCGCATTTTTTTTATGTGCCATGGGAATACTGCCACCGACTAGCCATGCGCCATGTTGTTTTGCTTGTGCACTCAAAAATGTTTGTAGTGGACCACCATTATCTGATTCTTTATGTAGATGTTTGTCTGCAGGGGGCAGGGCAATGGTCGCGAACATTTCTGGTAGTGCGACTAAATCCGCACCTTGCGCAGCAGCCTCCGCAATAAAACCAGCCGCTTTATCGAGATTTTCTTGTACATCTGCAACGGATTGCATTTGGATGGCCGCGATGCGAGGCATGATCGTCCCCTAAAAACATCTATGTTATGCTATACGCCTATCGACCACAACCACGGACATTGCGTCAATGAGCAACAAAAATCTTCACCGTATTTATGAGCAAGGATCGCTATCCATCGATGATGTTGCTGCCGATCCCATGGCACAATTTTCTGCGTGGTATCGCGAGGCTGAAGTGATTTACGAAAAAGAAACCTGCATCATGAGTTTATCGACCGTGTCTGCTGATAATCGTCCGCACAGCCGTATTGTCTTATTAAAAGATTTTAATGAGAACGGTCTTGTATTTTTTACCAACTACGATAGCCACAAAGGAAAAGAGATTGCTGGCAATCCCTTTGGTGCGCTCTTATTTTTTTGGCCGAGCATGGGGCGGCAAGTGCGGATTGAAGGTCGTATTGAAAAAGCTTCACGCGATGTATCGGCAGCGTATTTCAACTCACGCCCACGTGCATCACAAATTGGTGCGACGGTTTCGCCACAAAGTAAGCTTGTCACAGATCGTGCTGCACTCGACAAAGCCTTCGATGATATGTTGACACATGCTGGTGATACGCCATTACCTTGCCCCGAGAACTGGGGTGGCTATGTGCTTGCACCCGATCGCATGGAGTTCTGGCAGGGCCGCGATAGTCGCTTCCATGATCGCCTGCTTTACACACAAAATGACGCCCAATGGCAATGCCAACGCTTAGCGCCCTAGCCATTCTTTATTGGGCACCAATATTGTCGCAGCGGTTAGGCTGATGTGGCTGCATTGGATGGTGTTAGGTTCGATGCAAAGTGATGCGCCACCAGCACGCAGCTGAAAATTTTGTTCAGTCGTGCACTGCATACGCGCCGCATTAAATCTTAATTCATTGGCCTCTATTTCAAAGGTGTCATCAATTTTCCAGGTGATGCTTTTACTCGCTTCCACAAAAAAACTAGTTTGCTCAAAATGAATCGTGTCTGCCTGTAAACACAGCGTATTAGATGCTTGCCATTGAGTACCTTGTGCGGCCTGTAAATGAATATCGCCCTCATCAGATAGCATAAACCCATCTTGTTTCGCCGACCATTGAATTTCCCCATCGCTTTTTAACATAAGATCGCCATCACTATGCCAATGTGAGTGGTGCTGGCTGTAACAGTGTAATGATTGGCTTGCCTGAATATGTATGCCTGTTTTGTCTGGCGCATTCGATAAATGTAAGCACTGTTTGTTGCCCGCCGTTTTAAGTTGTATACCGGCATGTTCTGGATCATCATCAAACCACCATGCTGAACCTGCATGACTTTGCCAACATTCTTGGGTGTGATTGTCTTTATTAATGGGTGGTGCCTCGGGCAAGGTGCCAGCAATAATAGGCTGTGTATAATCTCGATCGATGAATTGAACGCATACGCGAGTACCTGCTAACAAGGGTAAATGCATGCCTTTTTTAGGGTTTTTATCGCCATAAGGCTGCATCAATGGCGTTGCCATGCTGCGTATGCCCGCGGTTTTTTTATGTTGGTCCGCCTCAAACTGAATGCGGTACTGACCCTGCTTATCTAAAAATGGGATTTCCTTGGGGTGAGACTTTGGGGCATCGATTATTGCTGTATAAAAATGACTGCGTATGGGATTGTCGATATAGGTCGGCTGAAAAATACAGTTGTCGCTAATCAATAGCGTGTGATTTACATATTGATTGTAATCGTTTAGGTGGTGCGTCACCGTATGTACCCAAGCGATCTCTCCCGCAATCGATACCCACACGCCAGGCGCTAGCGCGGGACAATTGCTATGGATATGCCATCCATGTAAGGCATCAGTCTTGATAGATATTTTTTCCCAGACGAAATTCTCACTTTGATCGTGCGTTGCATCGTTGCGCAGGGATAAATGTAGTGGTGAGTGCATTAATGGTTTGTTTTTAGCAACCTGTATCGCATATTCTGGTGTTTGCTGATGCCAAAAAAATGTATTTTCTTGTGAGGTCAAACGCTGTAAAAAGTCCAAATCATTTTCTTGGTCTTGAATATGTTGTTGTTTTTTTTGAGACGGCACCAGCCATCTCAAGGATAAACCTTGCGCTTGAAGCAGTGGTGCTAAGCACGTTGTTGCGCTGCAATCTACAAATACACGCGTTGTCTTGTCTTGTTTTAACACTTGCAATGGCGATGCCAAGATTAATTGGTACTGAACGCATTCACTTGATAAGTGCGTCTTGGTACAACGGCGAATAATGCCGTGAATAGTTTGAGAAAACAGTTTGAGTTTGGCAGGCAGCTGTAAGAAAGATAGCTTGTCACTTTGTAGCCAGAGCGTTAAATCAAATTGATAATGTGTTGATACGGCATGGTTCATGCAGCGTAATGCTCGCACGGGTAAGTGCTGGTCGCGGATTTGCAAGAAAACTTGGGCTTGGTTAGCTGTCGACATGCCTGCAAGTTTAAGTGAGTATTACGGCGCTCACCATTGTCCAAGTTGTCAGAGATTGTATATACTCTTGGCCATGAATACGAAAGTAAAATACAGCCTGTTAGATCGTTGTTGCCTTGAGGTCGACCGAGGTTTGCGCACGCTATTTGCGCAGACGCGTCATCATGACCGTGAGCGACCTGATTTGGACATCAGTGATCAGCCGATGACAGCCGCAGAAAAACAGCATGTCGCAGGTTTAATGCGCGTAAATCACTGTGGTGAAATTTGTGCACAGGCTTTATATCAAGGGCAAGCGATTACGGCACGTGATCCCGGTGTGCGTGCGACCATGCAAGAAGCGTCTGATGAAGAAAACGATCATTTGGCATGGTGTGAGCAACGCTTGGCAGATTTGCATGATAAACCGAGCATCTTAAATCCTGTTTGGTATACCGGTGCGTTGGCGCTGGGTTTGGCTGCAGGATTTGCGGGTGATGCCTGGAGTTTGGGATTTTTAGCAGAAACAGAACGCCAAGTCGTCAAACATCTTGAGTCTCACCTTGAAAAATTGCCTGTGCAAGATGAAAAGTCTCGCGCTATTGTATCGACGATGCGCGATGATGAAGCCAAGCATGCGACAACGGCTGTGAAAGCGGGTGCACGTGAATTACCTACATGGATTAAAAGGTTGATGATGCTATCGTCAAAGGTCATGACGCGAGTGGTTTATAAGTCTTAAACCTAGAAACCTCAGTTGGATCACGCTATTGCGCATAACATCTTGATTCATCTGACTATATAAAAATTATTCTCATCACCAATAAGGTGATCACGAAAATTTTTATTACGCCACCTAAATCAATCTATTACACGCAATTAACGTGCCCAACTGAGGTTTCTAGGTTAAACGACCGCAGCAGCAATACCGACAGCGGTACCAGCGACGCGCTTTGCTGTGCTAACAGCGACGCCGCAACCAGACAAGCAACAGACTAGCGACAGAACGATAAAAAGCCTCATGCTAAAAAATCCTCGACAAATGCTGCTAAATCCTCGTATGCTCGAGCATTAATGTCGGGCTGTGTTTTTAGCTGTGATAGTGTTTCTTGACCGTGACCGGTTTTAACTAAGACCGGTTGGCAACTTAAGGCGGTACCGGCCTGTAAATCTTTTAATGAATCACCAACAAAGGGCGCATCTTTTACAGAGACACCTAAGCGTTCTTCAATTTGATGCAGTAAACCCGGTGCCGGTTTTCGGCAGGCGCATTGTTCATCGGGATGATGCGGACAATAGACAATCAGTTCGATATGTCCGCCAGCAGCTTGGATTTGTTCTAACATTTTTTGATGAATGCGTGCCAACATTGCGTGATCGTAAAGTTGACGTGCGATGCCTGCTTGATTGGTGGCAATGGCAATGGTGTAGCCCGCCTGATGTAGGTGTGCAATGGCATCAATGCTGCCGGGAATGGGGTGCCATTCTTCTGGGGTTTTGATGTAATCCGCCGAGTCGACATTGATGACGCCGTCTCGATCGAGAATGACTAATTTCATCCTAAACGCCCCAAGTCAGCAACATGCCAGCACAATTGTTGTAGTTGTGCGAGCAAATTCAAACGGTTTTGTTTCAGCGCAGTATCATCAACCAATACCATCACATGTTCGAAGAAATCATCAACAGCGGGACGCAAGCTAGCGAGACAAGCCAATAGGCATGCGTAATCGCGTTTTTCAAGCAAGGGTGCGATGGCAAGTTGCTGTTTTTTAATTGCAGCAGCAAGCGCCTTCTCTGCGTCTTCTTTGAGATGAGCAGGATCGACACTCGTATCGGTTTGGGCGGTTTGTTTTGCCAGTAAATTATTCACTCGTTTATGTGCAGCCGCCAAGCTTTCAGCTGCGGGGTCTTTCGCAAAGACATGTAAGGCCATGACGCGTGCTTGGATGTCGATAGGATCTGTTGGCTGGGTTGCAAGCACGGCTTGAATAATTTTACTGTCAATGCCTTGTTCTTGTAGCAAAGCTTTTTGCCTGTCTGCGAAAAAGGCGAGTAATTCAGCTTGCAAGCCATCACGCTGTAGAGCAGAAGGTAATTGTGCGATAGCAATGTTTAGTACATCAGCTAAATCTAGAGATTGTTCGTGTGCAAGCAAGGTGTTTAATACCCCAATCGCTGCACGGCGCAGCGCAAAGGGGTCTTTTTCTCCGGTGGGTTGCTTTCCAATTGCAAAAATCCCTACCAGCGTATCTAAGCGATCAGCAATGGCTAAGACTTGTCCCAAAGCAGTTTGTGCAGGGGTATCTTGTGAAAAACGTGGTTGCACATGTTCGCGGATAGCCGTGGCAATTGCTTCAGGCAAGTTGGCGTCACGCGCATAATAATCGCCCATGATCCCTTGTAACTCAGGAAATTCGCCGACCATGTCGCTGGCTAAATCAGCTTTGCATAAGTGAGCTGCTTGTTGCACATCTGCGGCATTCACATTAAAAAATGGTGCGAGTTCTGTTGCCACAGCGCTGATGCGTTGCACTTTATCAGTGACGGTGCCCAGTTTTTTCTGAAACAAAATATGTTGCAAGGCATTGGCCATGCTTGATAATGTGGTTTTTTTGTCAGCCTCAAAAAAGAAAACAGCATCGGCTAAGCGCGCCTGCATCACACGTTGGTTACCAATGACAACGGCATCGGGTTGTTGGCTTTCAATGTTGGCAACCGTGATAAAGGCTGGACGTAGCGCCCCTTTACTTTCTATCGCAAAACACTTTTGATGGCCCTTCATGGCTGAAATCAGTGCTTCACGCGGTAATTGCAAGAATTTTTCATCAAAAGGCACACGCACAGCGACGGGCCATTCAACTAGTTGCACGACTTCGGCTAATAAGCCTTCATCCAAGAGCACAGACTCATTTTTTTCTGTGATCGCTTGGATTTGTTGTGTAATTTCTTGTTGACGTCGAGCTGGGTCAACAATAACACGTGCAGATTCTAGTGCTGTTTCATAATCATTGGCATGAGAGAGGGAAATCGCCTCAGGATGATGAAATCGATGTCCGTAAGTGATGCGATCAGCGGGTAAGCCAAATAAGTTCGCGTCAAGGCAGTTGTCATCAAGCAGCATGACTAACCAATGCACGGGGCGTGCAAAACTGCAGCCGCTGCGACCCCAGCGCATGGGTTTTACGATGGGTAATTGTTTTATGATGTTCGTTAACAGGCCTGGCAATAGATCTCGTATGTGTTGGCCGGCTTGGTGTACATTTGCATATAACCATTCGCCTTTGTCTGTGCTTAAGCGCTCAAGCTTATCGACGGTGGTTCCGCAGGAGCTTGCAAACCCTTTCGCAGCAGGGGTGGGATTGCCGTCTTTATCGAAAGCTGCTTTGACTGCCGGTCCGCGACGTTCCAAAGTAACGTCGGCTTGTTCTGTTTGTAAGCCGGTAATTTTTAGGGCTAAACGACGTGGCGTGGATAGGGGCGTGCAAGTATCAAAGGCTAACGATGATTTTTTTAGTGCAGCGGCTAATTGCGATGCTAAGGCATCTGCTAAACGCGTTGCGGCATGGGCTGGTAATTCTTCGCAACCGATTTCCAGTAAAAATGAGGCTTTATCCATCGTGAGTCGCTCCTTTCAGCAAAGGAAACCCTAGGGTTTCTCGCGTCTCGAGATAAACTTTCGCAACCTGACAGGCAAGCTGGCGAACCCGTAAAATATAGGCTTGGCGTTCCGTCACAGAAATCGCATGGCGCGCATCGAGTAAGTTAAATGTATGTGATGCTTTCAATACATATTCGTAAGCGGGTAGCGCCAATGATTTTTCTAATAATGTTTGGCAGGCGTGCTCATGTTGATCAAATTGCGTTAACAAGATGTCGACGTTTGCTTCATGAAAATTAAATTGCGACATTTCTTTTTCATTTTGTAAAAATACGTCGCCGTAATAAATGGTCCCAGCAGCAGATTGATGCCAGATCATATCGTAAACGTTATCGACATTTTGCAACAACATGCCAAGGCGCTCTAAACCATACGTTAATTCACCGGCAACGGGGTCACATTGAATGCCACCAATCTGCTGAAAATACGTAAATTGTGAAATTTCCATGCCGTCTTGCCAAACTTCCCAACCTAAACCCCAAGCGCCTAGCGTTGGAGACTCCCAATTGTCTTCGACGAAACGAATATCGTGGACAAGCGGATCAACACCGAGCATTTTCAAGGAAGCGAGGTAGCGTTTTTGAATATCTTCAGGCGCTGGCTTCATGAGTACTTGAAATTGGTAGTAATGCTGTAAACGGTTGGGGTTATCGCCATAACGACCATCCGTCGGTCGGCGGCATGCTTGTGGGTAGGCTGCATTCCACGGCTCAGGTCCTAGTGCACGCAAAAACGTGGCCGGATGAAAGGTGCCGGCGCCTACTTCGTTATCCAGGGACTGCATGAGTATGCAACCTTGATCTTGCCAAAAATTTTGTAGCGTTGTAATTAATTCTTGAAACGAAAGGCTCATGCTGCACTTACCTGTTGGATGAGTTTTTCTAATGTGTCTTTATCAACTGCACCTGGAACAAAGAGAACGCCGTTTGGGGCGAGTGTTTTCCCATTCAGTTTCGCGATAATCAACGCTGGGGTGCCGACGATGCCAATGGCATCGGCCAAACGGTAATTTTGATTCATTAGTTGCTTGGTGGCGTCGCTGTTTAGCGTTGTTGTAAATGTTTTTTCATCAATGGCAAAAGAACTTAAGACGCTAGTGACAACGGGTTTTGTTAGCTTTCCTGATGTGTTAAATAAGGCTTCATGCACTGCAGAAAACTGCTGGTGTTGATATGCCGCTAAACCGGCGGCAGCAGCGTTCATCGATGTTTGACCGTAAATAGGTAGGTCTTTATAAATAACACGCAAATTAGGGTGTGCGTTGATTGCTGCCTTTAAAACAGGGCTTAAACGTTGACAGTGGCCACATTGATAGTCAAAGAATTCAGCGATGACAAGATTGCCTTGAGGGTTGCCTAGCTGCGGTGATTGCACATTAAAAAATAACGCATCCACATGGGATTTAATGGCTGACATAGCCTTGCCGGTTTCTTGTTGTTGCGCTTGTTCCTGCAGTTTTTTTGATGCTTGCACCAAAATTTCTGGGTGTGCCAAAATTGTTTCATGCACAATTTGTTGAATATCTTTGGTTTGCGCTGGCGTGAAAGCTGCAAAGGTAAGCTGCGCCGCGAGCACAGATGCGAAGAGACCGAATAAACGTTTCATGTAAATATCCATTAAATAATAGGTCGTTAGTCTAGCATCTCTATGCCTCAGCTGTCACCAAGCCACTGTGGCGTAGCAATGCATCGATGCTGGGTTCGCGGCCACGGAAGGCTTTGAATAAATCAATCGCATCTTGTGATCCGCCTTGGCCCAAGATGATGTTGCGATAATCTGCGGCAACCTTGGCATCAAACAAGCCGTCCTCTTCAAAACGAGCGTAGGCATCGCTAGATAAAACCTCGGCCCATTTGTAACTGTAATACCCCGCGGCATAGCCACCGGCAAAAATATGCGAGAAGCCGTGTTGAAAGCGATTGAATGGCGCAATAGGGACGACCGTCATGTTTGCGCGGATTTCATCGAGAATTGCTTGAATTTGTGATGGCTGATCAGGTTGATAAGCCAAATGAATACGGAAATCAAATAAAGAAAATTCAATTTGTCGCACCATTTGCATGCCAATTTGATAATGTTTGGCGGCACGCATTTTCTCGAACAATGCATCGGGAATTTTTTCACCAGTGTCTACGTGTCCAGAAATACGGTCAATAATCGACTTCTCCCAGCACCAGTTTTCCATAAATTGGCTAGGTAATTCAACAGCATCCCATGAAACACCGTTAATGCCAGACACATCTAAACAGTCAACTTGCGTTAGCAAGTGATGCAAACAATGCCCGAATTCATGAAACAAGGTTTCGATGTCATCGTGAGTGAGTTGCGCAGGTTTGTCGCCGACTGCTGCCGAAAAATTACAGTTTAATAGTGCTGTCGGTAATTGTAATGTGCCATCAGCTTTCGAGAATCGACCCTGCAAATCATCCATCCAGGCGCCACCACGCTTATCTTTACGCGCATACATGTCTAGATAAATATGGCCGATTTGTTTTTTGTTGCCATCAAATATTTCGTAAAAACGCACATCAGAATGCCACGTTGAGACATCGTTGTTTTCTTGAAAAGTAATGCCAAATAATTGTTGCACTAACCAGAAAAAACCTGATAATACTTTATCAATGGGGAAGTAAGGGCGTAAAGTTTCTTGGTTAAAGTCAAATAAAGCTGTTTGTTGCTTTTCTGCATAATAGGCCACATCCCAGGGTGCGAGCGCTTCGCAGCCTTGTTCGCGCGCAAATTTTTGTAGCGTTGAAAATTCTTTTTTCGCAAACGGCAATGATTTGTCGGCGAGTTCTTGTAGGAATTGCAGCACAGTATCTGTATCCGAAGCCATTTTTGTCGCCAATGAATAATCTGCGTAATGTTCAAAGCCGACCAGTTGTGCTAATTGATGGCGACAAGATAAGATTTCATCCATCAAGGCGGTGTTATCCCACTCAGGGTTATCTGCGAGGTCTGAAGCCCGCGTGCTGAATGCGCGATAAATCGTTTCGCGTAAATCACGGTTATCCGCGTAAGACATCACGGCTAAATAACAAGGTGCTTGCAAGTTCAAGGTCCAGCCATCGTCGCTTTGGCAGGCAGCCAATGTATGATCGGGTAAGCCGGCGAGCTCTGATTTATCTTTGATGGGTAGGGACCAGGCATTCGTTGTGTCTAGTAAATTTTGTTGGAATCGATTGGTGAGTTCAGCAAGTTGTGCTTGTAATGTCTGATACTGTTGTTTTTTATCGTCGCTGAGTGCAACACCGCTGAGTGTAAAGTCACGCAAGGCATGCCGAATCACTTGCTGTTGTGCTGGTGATAAGCTTTCAAAGGTGTCGCTATCTGCAATGGATTGTATGGCGCGATACAGATCGGCATTTTGTCCCATCTCTGTTGCGTAAAGGCTGAGTTTTGGCAAGCATGCTTCATACGCACTATTGAGCGCAGGACTATTCACAACGGCATGGCAGTGTGAAATACACCCCCAAAATTGATGAAGCGTATTGTCTGCTTCATTGAGTGGCAAAATTAAGCTTTCCCAGGTGGCAGGTGTTTGTTTTAATACCTTGTTTAACACCTCGCGATTATGTTGCAAATGTTGCTCGAGTTGTGATTCGATCTTGTCGGGCTGTATGTTAGAGAAGTCGGGCGTTGACATGCTAGTGCATCCTTATTTTGCGGCTTTTTGTAAACGATTCATCAATGCTAAACCGAGACCTTGAGGTGGAACGGTTTGTGCATAGATAGTAGAAATAGATTGCGAATCACACTCACGGAAAAAAGCATATAAAGCTTGTGCGTAAGTATGCAGGTCGGTTGCAAGCAACATTTTTGCTAGCGTTTTTGTTGGCTGATCCAAACCAATGTACGCAATATTTTTATCCTCTGGCAGTTGTGCAACCGTATCGATCAAGCAAACACGTGCTTTGGGTGCGTAATGTGCATATTTTTGACCGGGACTCTTTGGCTGGGTCGCCGAATTAGACTGGCATTGAATGTCAGGTAGTACGGATTGCAATGGTGAGAGGGTGATCATACCAGGACGCAATAAATTTGCGGGTGTCACCGTACAATCGACGACCGTAGACTCCAAGCCTAGCGGTGTTGCTGGCCCGGTAAATACTGCTTCAATGCGTCCGTCTAAATCTTCTAACACATGTTGTGCTTGCGTGGGTGAGGGGGAGCCTGAACGATTCGCCGAAGGGGCAACCAAGGGGATGTCGCAAGCCTTTAATAGTGTTTGAGCTTGTGGGTGGTCGGGGCAGCGGATGGCAATACTGGGTAAGCCTGTGGTGACAAAATCGGGAATGTCCGCATGTTTTGGCAAAACGAGCGTGAGAGGTCCTGGCCAAAAAGCATCGATGAGGGCTTGCGCATGTGGCGGTATGTGATCAACCAGTGTATGCAGCTGTGCGACACTGTGGATGTGAACGATGAGCGGATTGTCTGCTGGACGACCTTTGGCTGCGAATACCTTGGCGACGGCATCTGCATCATTGTAAACAGCGCCTAGGCCATAAACTGTCTCAGTCGGAAACGCCACAAGACCGCCGCGACGTAATATCGCAGCAGCTTCGTGAGCATCGGTTGTTTGGTGCGTGTGCATCCATCTAGTATAACGACAAAGCCAAAATTATGCAGCCTTGGCTGTTTCAGGCGCATCTCGGTACTTCGAGTTGACCTCTTTGATAGGCATCACTGTTGCAATGGCATGCTTGTATACCATCTGGCTAGGTGATCCTTCCAGGGACACCGTGAACTCATCGAAAGAACTGATCCAACCTTGTAGCTTGATACCGCTCACCAAGTAGATAGCAACCGGTGATTTATCGCGACAGACCTCTGAGAGAAACTCATCTTGTAGGTGCATACACCCTCCTTTTTATTACCACATTCCAGGTTTGCTAGTGTAGCGGGAATATAGAAATGCAAAAGGGCGTATAACCACACCCAGTGTAGTGGTAAACCGGGATACAGTTGCAGAGATTACGCTACTTCAGCCAGTCCTAAATCAGCTTTTAATACCATACTGATGAGTTCGGCAAGGGTTTTGGCGCGCATTTTACGCATGATTTTTGCCCGATGGCCTTCAACGGTATGTAGGCTAATGCCAAAATCAAATGCGATTGTTTTACTGAGCTTTCCGTTAACAATCGCTTTTAATACTTCAAGTTCGCGAGAGGTCAGGGTTTGTAAGCGATGACGGACCGCGCTGTATTTTGTCTGTTCGCGTTGTTGAGAGGCATTATATTCTAACGCGCGCTGGATAGCTTCTAGCAGAACCTGGTTATTGAAAGGTTTTGTTAAAAACTCTACAGAACCATTTTTCATGGCGCGTACCGCCATGGGAATATCGCCATGGCCGGTGATGAAAATAATGGGCAAATGATCGCCGCGTTCTTTCAGAATTTCTTGTAAACGTAAGCCACCAATACCCTTCATCCGAACGTCTAGTACTAAGCAGCCTTGACGCCCACTGTATGCCTCAAGAAAGGCTTCAGCACTGGTGTATGTCTCAACGTGCGTTTCGATTGATTCTAGCAACCAACCTAGCGCACTGCCTATTTCTGGATCGTCGTCAACGACAAAAACTGTCTGGTCCATAAATTACAACTCCTTATGACCCTAACGGTAAAGTAAACTGGAAATGTGTATGAGTCTCATCATTAAACGCCGTCAATTCTCCGTGATGTGCGTCGATAATTGTGCGGGATACAGATAAGCCTAGCCCCATACCTTTTTTCTTGGTCGAATACATTGGCGCGAAAATTTGATGAATAATTTCTGGCTTCAATGTCGGCCCGGTGTTCGAAATCGTAATCACTATTTGCGAGTCTTGCAACCGGCTGGTAATTTTGATACTAGGTTTATCAATCTTCTGGGCGATCATCGCATCGATGGCATTACGAATGATATTTGCCATGACTTGTTCTATCTGGATACTGTCAATATTTGCGCGAGGAACGTCAGGAGAAAGGTCATACTGTAAATCATGCAAGGTATTGAGTTTATTCGACATGAGATTAATTAAGCTGTAAATCCGCTGATTTAAATTGACTAATTGCCGGTTAATTTCACCATGCGCATACCATTCGCGAATAGCATGTAATATTTCACCCGCCCGCGTTGATTGTGCCTCAACTTTTTGAATAGCATGTAAAAGTTCTGGTAACGCAGGATTTGGCGTTTGTAGTCGTTCGCGACACATTTGAACGTAGGTAGATATAACGGTTAATGGCTGATTCAGTTCATGTGCAATCCATGAAGAAACCTCTCCAACACTTGCTTTTTGCGCGGCAAGCGCTAGCGTTGCCTCATGTGATTGACGTAGTTTTTCAGTTTGATGTTCGCGTAAGCGTTTTTCAGAGGACTTAATTTCGGTTATATCCGTATTAATGCCCACGCGTCGTGTAGGTGTGCCGCGGCTATTGAAAATAGGTGTTTCGATAAAAGACATCGTACGATAAGATCCATCTTTTGCGCGTATGCGCGCCTCACCCGCGATAGTTAAATGCATATTGCTGTCATTGTATTTATCCAACAAGATAGGCAAATCATCGGGATGAATACTGTCAGTCCAATTTCTACCTAAAGATGTTTCACGTGGCAAGCCAGTTACATCAGTCCAGGCTTTGTTTAGGTAGTTTACGTAACCACGGGCATCGGCAAGCCATACTATATGTGGGATTGACTCAAACAAGGTGCGGAATAGATTCTCACGGAATTGCAGCTCTTGTGTACGTTCAAAAACTTTTTCTTCCAGTTGTATGTATGCTTGACGTAGCTCCACTTCCATTTTTTTATACGAGGTAATGTCGCGCCAAACAGAATGACTGGCAACGATATTACCTAATTCGTTGCGTACGGCAGTGACTTTAAGTCCTACATCAATGAGTCGACCATCTTTACATTTAATTTTTCGTTCAGCATTAGGTGGAATAGTGCCGGTACGCGAGAAGTAATCAAAGTCGTGTTTGGCTTTTGGGACGGAAGTATAGTCGTAAAGTTTTAAAAAAGAATGACCGACGATCTCTTCTAATGTATAGCCGGTTATTTGCAACAACGTTTGGTTGCAATGGATGACCGCACCACTTGTTACATCCAAGGATGCATACATGTCGGGTGAGTTTTCGTAAAAGGTTTCATAGCATTGCTGAACGGAAAACAATTGTTGGCGTAATTGTGAAATTTCACCAACGGGGATTCGAAAATTAGGATCTTGAATCATCATAAGTTCCCTTTGCATTCAGCTAGCGCCCAGCGCGCCTTGGCCCTGATGTGGGGTGGATCATGCGCCCCAGCCAGTAAGCGTTGACAGCCTGCATAAGCGATCATCGCACCGTTGTCGGTGCATAATTCTAGGTCAGGAATGCAAAGATTGATATGGTCGGTACTAACCATGGTCGATAACCGTTCACGTAAATACCAATTAGCACTTACCCCCCCAGTCACCACTAAGTTTTTTAAGCCAGTTTGTAGTAATGCACGTTGAATTTTGATCATGAGCGTGTCGACGACAGCTTGTTGGAAAGCTGCTGCGATGTTGTTTTTGTTGGTATCATTGTGTGTTTCGCGCGCCCAACAGGTTCGGACAGCCGTTTTGAGGCCACTAAAGCTGAAATCTAAACCGGGGCGATTGCACATGGGGCGAGGAAATTGGAAGGCATGAGGGTCGCCGTTTTGTGCTGCTTTAGCCAGCTCTGGGCCGCCGGGGTAACCCAAATCCAGCATTTTGGCGACTTTATCAAATGCTTCTCCTGCGGCATCGTCTAAGGATTCACCCAGGCATTCGTAATCACCAAAGTTACGCACGTGAAACAGCTGAGTATGCCCACCAGAGACGAGCAACGCGAGAAAGGGGTAGCTAGGCTTATCCTGGAGGAGAAAGGGCGCCATGAGGTGGCCTTCCAGGTGGTGTACACCGATGCATGGGCGTTGCCAAGCAAAAGCAAGGCTATGCGTAACCGCGGCGCCTACTAACAATGCCCCCATCAAGCCAGGTCCGGCAGTATAGGCTAAGCCATCGATGTCTACTGCTTGGCAGTTGGCTTTGTTCAAAACAGAATCAATAAGGGGGAGTAGGTGTGTGATGTGATCGCGCGATGCTAGCTCAGGCACGGTGCCGCCATACTGGGCATGAATAAGCTGCGTTTGTCGAATATGGGCCAATAGGCCGCGTTCTGCATCGTAAACAGCGACGCCTGTATCGTCACATGAGGTTTCTATGCCTAAAACCGTAAGTTTTTTCATCAGCCCTATCTTATTGTCTTGATTTCAACCGCACACCTGCGTAGAATTCTCTGTCCTTTATACGGGGTGTTTGAAAAAAACGCAAACACCGATTTAGAAAAAATGTAGGAATTAACCATATATGCCATCTGTACGAGTAAGAGACAATGAACCTGCGGAAATCGCGTTACGCCGCTTTAAACGTGCTTGTGAAAAAGCAGGCGTTTTAGGTGAAGTGCGTGATCGTGAACATTACGAAAAACCCACGACAGTGCGTAAACGCAAAAAAGCAGCAGCGGTTAAACGCTTCAGAAAGAAAATGTTGCGTGAAGATCCTTTGTTGGCGAGAGTGAGAGAATTGGCGAAAAATGGCAAATTAGATCGCCGCGTCAAAGATGTTAACTGCTTCGATCGCTAGGAGTCATCGCAGTGAGCCTCAAACAACAGCTTCAGGATGACATGAAGGCAGCAATGCGAGCTAAGGAAAAATCCCGGCTCGGTGTCATCCGTCTGATTAATGCAGCAATTAAACAACGCGAAATTGATGAGCGTATCGAGTTAGACGATACGCAGGTCTTGGCTGTGTTAGAAAAAATGGTCAAACAGCGTCGAGATTCTATTACGCAGTATGAAAAAGCTGAGCGTCAAGAGTTAGCCGATGTCGAAGCCGCAGAAATTCAGCTGATTCAAGCTTATCTGCCCGAGCAATTATCTACTGAAGAAATACAACAATTAGTCGATGCCGCGGTACAATCAACCGGTGCGGCAAGCATGCGTGACATGGGAAAAATCATGGGCGTACTGAAACCTCAGTTACAGGGCCGCGCAGACATGTCAGCCGTCAGTAAGTTGATTAAAGACAAATTGGTTTAACGCCGGTCATCATTAAGCGGGTATGCGCATGCAACGAATCCCGAAATCTTTCATTGAGCAATTGCTCATGCGTGTCGACATTGTCGAATTAATTGATGCGCGCGTACCGCTAAAAAAAGCGGGCACTAATTTCATGGCATGCTGTCCTTTTCATGCTGAAAAATCACCTTCCTTCACCGTGAGTCAAACCAAACAGTTTTACCATTGTTTTGGTTGTGGTGTACATGATAATGCTATCGGCTTTTTGATGAACTTCGAAAACCTTTCTTTTGTTGAGTCGGTTGAGATTTTGGCTAAACAAGCGGGTTTGCAAATTCCTAAAGAAATGCAGCAAAGCGATCAGCACACAGAAGATTTTGACATCATGGAGCAAGCGGTTGTGTTTTATCGCCAACAGCTCCGTGATCATGCCGCGGCAAAAAGCGCACAAAATTATTTATTAAATCGAGGTTTAAGCAAAGAGATTATTAAGAAATTCCAGCTAGGATTTGCGCCACCAGGTTGGGACAATCTCAGTAAAAAACTGAATACAGATACAAAGAAACAAGCAAGTGGTGTTAAGCTTGGATTAACGATTACAAAAGAAAATAGAACGTATGATCGTTTCCGTAATCGCGTGATGTTTCCTATTCATGATAGACGGGGTCGCCCCATTGGTTTTGGTGGGCGTGTTATCGATCCTGAGGATACACCTAAATATTTGAACTCACCGGAAACACCGCTGTTCCACAAGGGTCGAGAAATTTACGGCTTTTATTATGCGCGTCAAGCAATGCGAGAACAGCAACAAGTTATTATGGTTGAAGGTTACATGGATGTGTTGGCTTTGGCACAGCATGGCATTGAGCATACGGTTGCAACCTTGGGTACGGCTGCTACAGCCGATCATTTCCAGCAATTATTTCGTGTTGCGCCGACGATTATTTTTTGTTTTGACGGCGACCGTGCGGGTAGGCAGGCAGCACAACGTGCCTTGCAAATAGGCTTACCATTAATTCGTGATGGCTTAGACATGCAGTTTTGCTTTTTACCCCAAGGTGAAGATCCTGATAGTCTTGTGCGTGCGGGCGGAAAAGAAGGTTTTCTTGGACATATCCAAAAAGCGCTGTCATTTGTTGACTATTTTTTGCAACAATTTGAAGATGAGATTGATATTACGACGGCAGCAGGCCGTGCACGCTTGTTGGATACGAGCAAATCTCAAGTGCAACGCATGGAATCCAGTGCGCTACGTGTTTTATTGATTGAACGTTTGGCTGCTGTTGTGCGTATGAAGGTGGATGCTTGTGAGCGTGTATTGTTTGATCAAGCGCCTGCAGCAACAAGGACACAAAAAAGACAAACGGTCACAGAAAAAACAACGATCGATTTTTCCTCACCTGTTCGTTTAGCGATCGCTTTGGTCTTACAACGGCCTGAGTTGGCGGGATTATTAACAGAAAAAGCCTTTTTACAAAGCTTAGAACTACCTGGCCTTGACATCCTCCAGGATCTGCTAGACTTAGCCATTGGGCGTTCGGAAATTTCCAGCGCGGCGTTGTTAACCCATTGGCAAGAACATAAGGCATACGCACATTTGGTTAAACTGGCAACTTGGGAGATTCCTATTCCCTCATCAGGTTGGGCAGCAGAATTTCAGGGTGTGATTATGCGTTTACATGCGGCCTATCGGTCGCAACAAATAGAGCGTTTGATGGCGAAAGCCAATCAGCGCGGATTGAGTGATGAGGAACGCGCACAATTAGCAGCGTTAATTCGAGAAAAAGACCAAGAAACAACTAGCTAAGCGTGCACAAATTCCTTACAATGTGCAACATTTACAGAAGAGTGAAGAAGGTATAGTCCATGAGCCAAGAGCAGTCCAAACTTCAAGCCTTGATTTGTCGCGGTAAAGAACAAGGCTTCCTCACCTACGAAGAAATCAACGATTGTTTACCCACAGATATTGATGATCCAGAACAAGTCGAAACGATCTTACGAGCGTTTAATGATTTAGGTATTCAGGTGACGGAAACGCCGCCGGATACGGATGATTTAATGCTGGAAAAAGACGCCAGTGAAGATGACGATACCAGTGTCGAAGAAGCAGCGGCTGCGCTAGTATCTTCTGTGACGAATGTTACAGAGTTTGGTCGTACGACTGATCCTGTGCGCATGTACATGCGTGAAATGGGTACGGTTGAATTGCTCACGCGTCAAGGTGAAATTGTTATTGCTAAACGTATCGAAGAAGGCATACGTGAAGTGTTGGTGGCTTTAGCGGATTACCCGGTATTAGTGCAACAAATCATGACGGATTATGAGCGCATTTTATCAGAAGAAGGTCGTTTATCTGATTTAATTAGCGGTTTTGTCGAAGAAGAAGAAGAAGGTGTTGCGAACACGGATATTGGTTCCTTGTTAACTGATGAAAGCAGTGAAGCGCAAGAAAAAGCAAAAGCATTGGATGAAGAAACCAGCGCGACTAAAGTCAAGGACAAAGATGCGGAAGATAGCAGTGATGACGACGACGAAGAAGAAGAAGAGGAAGTTGATACAGGTCCTGATCCAGAAGAAGTTGCAGAACGTTTTGCTGAACTTAAAAAACTATTCGACAAAATGCAGAAATCACATAACCGTTATGGCCGTTCACACAAAAGTACGGTTAAACATCGCGAGGCTGTATCAGATTGCTTTATGCAATTTAAACTGATGCCTAGAGTGTTTGATCGTTTAACGAAGAAAGTGCGTGAAACCTTAGATAAAATTCGTACGCAAGAGCGCGCAGCGCGTGATTTATGTATTAACAAAGCTGGCATGCCGAAGAAACACTTCATTCAAAATTTCCCTGCACATTCCACGGAAATTGACTGGATTGATTCACAAATTAAAGCGGGTACTGCGGATGTTGATCTGTTAACCCGTGTTGCGCCAGAAGTGCGTCGCGCACAGAAAAAATTAGCGACGGTTGTTGAAGAAAACAATTTAACGATCGATGAGATTAAAGACATTAACCGTCGTATGTCTATCGGTGAAGCGAAAGCGCGTCGTGCAAAAAAAGAAATGGTCGAAGCGAACTTACGTTTGGTGATTTCTATCGCGAAAAAATATACGAATCGTGGGCTGCAATTTTTGGATCTTATCCAAGAAGGGAACATTGGTTTGATGAAAGCGGTAGATAAATTTGAATACCGTCGTGGTTACAAGTTTTCAACTTATGCGACTTGGTGGATTCGCCAAGCGATTACGCGTTCGATTGCCGATCAAGCGCGGACGATTCGTATTCCTGTGCATATGATTGAGACGATCAACAAATTAAACCGTATTTCCCGTCAAATTTTGCAAGAAACGGGTAATGAACCTTCCCCTGAAGAGCTCAGCAAACACATGCTGATGCCGGAAGATAAAATCCGCAAGGTCTTAAAAATCGCGAAAGAACCGATTTCCATGGAAACACCGATTGGTGATGACGAAGATTCGCACTTGGGTGATTTCATCGAAGATTCCTCTGTGTTATCGCCGGTGGATTCTGCCACGATGGAAAGTTTGAAAGAAGCAACACGTGAAGTGTTAAACTCATTAACACCACGTGAAGCCAAAGTCTTGCGTATGCGTTTCGGTATCGACATGAATACCGATCACACGCTGGAAGAAGTCGGCAAACAGTTTGATGTGACACGTGAACGTATCCGTCAAATTGAAGCGAAAGCCTTACGTAAACTGCGTAACCCTAATCGTTCTGAGCAATTGCGTAGCTTCTTAGATGAACTAAGTGCGGCTGCTAACGCGAAAGACGATTAAACGTAGCCTGTCACCCCGGCCTTGAGCCGGGGTCTCCTCCTGCTACCACTGTCATCCCGCGCTTGACTCGGGGTCTCCTATGACTACCACTGTCATCCCGCGCTTGACCCGGGGTCTCCTATGACTACCACTGTCATCCCGCGCTTGACGCGGGACCTCCTTCCGACGCTAGTAAACCTATTCGTACCAACAAGAGATCCTGGCTCAAGGCTGGAATGACAGGCGATCACGCACGCAGTATTTTCACCCCCAGTCAAAATTACTGCGCAGTATTTTTGACTGGGGGTGAAAATACAACAGGGCTGAAGTGTCATAACTCATTGAAACAGAAAGATATTTTATGTTTATCGCTGAAAATCCAGGGTTTTAAGCCTGGATCCATGGTCGAAAATCAAGGTAATACATTACCTTTTGGCCGGTAACAGCGTCGTTTGTTCGGCAAAAGGATGCTGATAAATCTGCGCTAAGGTTTCTGCCGTGCATAGCGCATCGCGATCACCGTGCCGCACATCACCGTTAGGTAGCATACACAGCCATTTATTGCAGAAGCGCATGGCTAGCTGTAGGTCGTGCAATATCATGATGACGACATGTGTTTCTGACAAAGCCGTCACATGTTGGGCCAGCTGTACTTGATGCGCAACGTCTAATTGGCTGAAGGGCTCATCCAGCAAATAAACGGATGGTGCTTGGCATAACACGCGGGCGCATTGTACGCGCTGCCATTCGCCACCAGACAGACTTGTGATGCAACGATCGGCCAAGGGTAGTAAGTCAGTTGCGATGAGTGCTTGTTGTACGCAAGCCCAGTCTGTTTCGCTGGCATGCTGCCACCAGGATTGATGCGGGAAGCGACCCATTAATACTGCATCTCGGACAAGTGCAGGAAAGCTTGGTGTTTGTAATTGCGCGACCCAACCGATTTGTTGTGCGCGGTTGCGTGGATGCCACTGCGCTAAAGATTTTTCGCTTAAAGTCACATCGCCGCTGAGTGGTTCTCGTAATCCTGCTAGTGTTTGTAATAAGGTGCTTTTACCAGCGCCATTTTTTCCTAGAATTGCCCAAGATTCCCCGGGCTCAAACGATAAGTCCAGGGGCGCATGTAGCGCTCGCCCCATTTGTTGAGAGATGCAAGCATTGGTTTTTAGCATGATACACCTCGTTGCATGCGTAACAATAAGCACAACAACAAGGGAACACCTAGCACTGCCATGATAATCCCAACAGGTAAGGATAGCGGTTGCCATGCGGTGCGTGCGATGGTGTCTGCTAGGGTTAACAATGATCCACCAGCTAAAACAGCGGCAGGTAATAACACGCGGTGTGTACGCAAGCCTAACAAACGTAAGGTATGCGGCACTAACAAACCAATAAAACCAATTGGCCCGGCTAAGGTAACGGCAGTAGCGGTTAAGATGGCGCTGATGCAGAGTAATTGCCACTGCAAACGATTTGTGTGAATCCCCAGGCTTTTTGCATGGGTTTCACCGTGCAACAAAATATCTAATGATTTAGCGCGAAATAAACTGAATAGAAAGCACAGTGATAGCAAACAAAACCCTGGCATAAAAAAAGCTTGATTATGTAATCCGCCCATCAACCAAAATAACATGCCAGTAAGCGTGCTTTGTTGTTGCGTGATTAACAAAAAGCTAATGATGGCGCCAAAGCCAGTACAAAGTATTAAGCCACACAACAAAACGCGCGTTGGGTTAAAATGTCCGCTACGTTGAACAATCACAATTAATAATAACAAGGTGAGCAACGCACCAATGCCACTCATCATCATGACTAATGGCCAGCTTAGCATGGCGATGAGTGCGATTAATGCAAAAACACTGGCACCACCCGCAACACCTAAAATAGTGGGGTCAGCTAAGGGGTTACGTAAAACAGACTGTAATAAACATCCGCTAAGCGCCAAACATCCGCCGGTAATAAATGCATTGCCGGCGCGAGGTAAACGCAGATGAAATACGACTTGATGTAACAATTGATGGGGTTGCATCAATGTGTGCCAATGCCAGGATAGATTTCCAAAGCGGCACGCCAGCAAGATGCTGAGTATGCTGAGGGATAATAATAATAAAAAAGGGTGTTTTTTCATGCTGCCCATTATAGCGAAGATTCTATTAATTTGGCACAATGGAGCAATGAAGAATACGGGTGAATGATCATGATCGATCAAGATGGATTCCGAGAAAACGTCGGGTTAATAGTTTGTAATCATAAAAAACAAGTCTTATGGGCAAAGCGCATAGGGCAATCTGCGTGGCAGTTTCCGCAGGGCGGTGTTAATGAGGGCGAAACGCCAGAACAGGCCATGTACCGCGAGTTGTGGGAAGAAGTAGGCTTGCGCGAACAAGATGTGAATATTCTTGGCTGTACACAAGGGTGGTTAAAATATAATTTACCCAAACACTGCATTCGTCATTATCAAAAGCCTGTTTGCATAGGGCAAAAACAAAAATGGTTTTTGTTGCAGCTAAGCTCTCTGTCTTGTCCGGTACGTTTTGACAAGGGTGACAAAGCCGAGTTTGATGCGTGGCGTTGGGTTGATTATTGGTTTCCTGTCAAAGACATCGTTGCATTTAAGCGAGATGTGTATGAAAAATCCATGAAGGAATTAGCCCCATTATTGGAGAATGGCTGACAGACTTGCCAACTAAGATGCTGGTAATCTAGCTCAAATAGAAATGGGGGAGTAGATTGCGAATATGGTGAAAGTTGATATCAAGTCCTGGAAAGAGGATTTAAGAAAATTGGGCACCACATTGATTATCGGGGCTATGACTGGGTTATTTTTACAACCGCATTGCGCCATAATATCCGTAGCATCATTACTTGTGCTTGGTCTGGTGTTTTGGTATCTTGGGCTGAGGAGAAAGCAACATGAAAATTTATCCGATTAGTGCCTTTATTGGCATGGGTATGTTGGCAGTAGGCGTTTTTATTATGAGCTTGTTGACAGACGAACATGCTGAAAATAAAAAGCGTAAAAAGAAAAAATCACGTAAATGAAGATCTATCCGGTGAGTGTATTTATTGGTACGAGTTTGTTCACAGATGACCACTTGTGGCCCAAGAAACGAAAAAAGAAGAGATCACGCAAACACTAAATCGATCGACCGTCCAAACAAAGGAAATTCGTGGACATCTTACTTTACCTCCTCATCGGCGCATTAACGGGCACAGTAGCAGGTCTACTGGGCGTGGGTGGTGGCTTAATGGTTGTGCCGGCACTTGATTTAATGCTTGCCCCGATTATGCCGCACGCTGTCGTGATGCGTGTTGCCGCAGGCTCCTCTTTAGCGATTATGATCCCGACGGCATTTAGTGCTTGTTTATCACATCAGCTACGTGGCAATGTGTTGTGGCGTGTTTGGTTGCGTTTATTACCAGGTGTTTTGTTGGGTATTTTATCCGGTGCGACAGTCGCCCACGTGATCCCGAGTCTCTGGTTACGCATTGCTTTTGGTGCTTTTGCGATTGTGATTGCTTACCGCATGTTTCGCCTAGTTAAACCCAAACTTGAACGACGCTTGCCGAGTTTATGGGGAATGACCAGCGTGGCGTTTGCTATTGGTGCTAAATCAGGTGCACTTGGTTTAGGGGGCGGCGCATTATCCGTACCTTTCTTAACACGTTACAATGTCCCTATGCATCAAGCACGTGGTACCTCGTCAGCGCTTAGTTTAACGATTGCCTGTATCGGTAGTATCGCTTTCGCGTGGCATGGTGCAGCGCATATGGGACATATTGCGGATGCGAGTGGCTATATTTATTGGCCGGCTGTTTATAGCATTGCGCCAGCAAGCTTATGTTTTGCGCCACTTGGCACTTGGTTGGGTAACCGAGTATCTGTCCCTTTGCTGAAGCGTGTGTTTGCACTATTTTTACTGGCTGTTGCCATCAATATGTTTTGGATGAGCGCTTAGTGTTAACCTATCCCACAATCGATCCTATCGCCTTTCATCTTGGTCCCATTGCAGTGCACTGGTATGGGATCATGTATTTATTAGGTTTTGGTTTAGCGTGGGTTTTGGCATTACACCGTGCGAAACTAACACCAGATCAATGGCAAAAGAAAACCGTTGAAGATTTAATTTTTTATTGTGCTGTGGGTGTCATTATTGGCGGTCGTGTTGGCTACATGCTGTTTTACGATACGCATATTTTGTTGAGCAAACCATGGATGCTATTTGAGGTTTGGCAAGGGGGCATGTCTTTCCATGGTGGCTTGCTAGGCGTGACCATTGCACTGATTTGTTTTGCTAGACGACAAGGCATGAGTTTTCTTTCCGTCGCTGATTTTGTTGTGCCGTTGGTGCCGATTGGTTTGTGTCTAGGGCGGGTAGGTAATTTTATTAATGGTGAATTATGGGGGCGTGTGAGTAGCGCACCTTGGGCCATGATGTTTCCGACAGGTGGCCCGTTCCCACGGCATCCTTCGCAACTCTATGAATGTTTTTTTGAAGGGGTCGTATTGTTCACTGTTCTCTGGCTTTATAGTCGACAGGCCCGGCCTAAAGGCGCTGTATCGGCTTGGTTTCTTATACTGTATGGCGTGTTTCGTTTTAGTCTGGAGTTTTTCCGTCAACCAGATCCCCAATTGGGCTTTGTGTTTTGCCATTGGATGACAATGGGGCAATTGCTCTCCCTTCCGATGATCATTGCCGGTATAATACTTTGGGTAATTGCGCATAGGACATCAAGCACATGAAACAATATCTAGAATGTTTAAACCACGTATTAAAAAATGGGGTTAAAAAAACTGATCGCACCGGGACTGGTACCTTGAGTACCTTCGGTTATCAGATGCGCTTTGATTTGCAGCAGGGTTTTCCTTTAATTACCACAAAAAAATGTCATACCAAAAGTATTTTTCATGAGTTGTTGTGGTTTTTAAGTGGTGATACGAATGTTGCTTACCTTCAAGATAATAAAGTCCGCATTTGGAATGAGTGGGCGGATGAGCAGGGTAACTTAGGTCCTGTCTACGGCAAACAATGGCGCGCTTGGGAAACCAAAGATGGTCGCGTGATCGATCAAATACAAGATGTGATGGATCGTATTAAAACGGATCCTGACTCACGCCGCTTGATTGTGAATGCCTGGAATGTGGGTGAGCTTGAGCAAATGGCCTTGCCACCTTGTCATATGATGTTTCAATTTTATGTCGCAAATAACCGTTTATCTTGTCAGCTTTATCAGCGATCTGCAGATACTTTCCTTGGTGTACCGTTTAATATTGCCTCGTATTCCTTGTTGATACATATGATGGCGCAGCAGTGTGGTTTGGAGGTGGGTGAGTTTGTCTGGACGGGTGGTGATGTACACATTTACACGAATCATTTAGAGCAAGTGAAAGAGCAACTATCACGAGAACCTTTCCCACTGCCTACACTGAATATTTTGCGGAAACCTGATTCGTTATTCGATTATCGCTTTGATGATTTTGAGATTGTGGATTACCAAGCACATCCGCATATCAAAGGTAAAGTGGCTGTTTGATTGAATAGGTTGAACAATGAGGAATCATGATGGGCGCAGTCGGTGTGTAACTTTCGGAAACCGTCGGCGGCAGGGATGCCGGCGTCGAGCGCCAAGGATGGCAGTTAGTGTGCGTGTTTCAGAAAGTTACACACCGGCTGCGCCACTAAGATTTTTTAATCCAGAAACATCTCACTAACAGACTCTTGCGCATCGATACGGTGTATCGCTTCAGCTAAGACAACACTCAAACTGATTTGACGAATCTGTTTGATTCCTTCTGCAGCTGCAGACAAAGGAATGGTATCCGTAACGATTAGTTGATCGAGCACAGAATTTTTGATGTTTTCCAGGGCATTACCGGATAAGACCGGGTGGGTGCAATAAGCAAATACGCGTTTTGCGCCATGTTTTTTCAGGGCAGCGGCTGCGCTGCATAATGTGCCCGCGGTATCGACAATATCATCGACGATAATACAATCTTTGCCATCAACATCCCCGATTAGGTGCATGACTTGTGCTTCATTCGGGTTAGGGCGACGTTTATCGATAATTGCAAAGTTGCTGTTATTCAATCGTTTTGCAATCGCGCGTGCACGTACAACACCGCCGACATCTGGCGACACGACGACAGCATCGTCTAAACCTTGCTGGCGAATGTCATCGATCATCACAGGGGTACTGTAAATGTTATCAACGGGGATCTTAAAAAACCCCTGAATTTGATCAGCATGTAGGTCGATGGTGAGTAGGCGAGAGCAGCCTACGCCAGTAATCAGATCAGCCACGACTTTCGCGGTAATCGGTACCCGTGCAGAACGGATACGACGATCTTGGCGGGCGTAACCGTAATAGGGTACGACGGCGGTGACCGTTGCCGCAGAAGAACGACGCAAGGTGTCAGCGATAATGGCTAATTCCATCAGGAAATCGTTGGTAGGGGCGCAGGTAGGTTGAATAATAAAGGTATCACAACCACGCACATGCTCTTTGAGCTCAGCGCGGATTTCACCATCGCTGAAGCGACCAACTTCTGCTTGGCCTAAGGGAATTTTCAGATGGGCCGCGACTTTTTCTGCCAAAGGTCGATTAGCGTTACCGCTGAAAATCATCATATCACGGCTATTGCGCACAATGTGATCCTATCGGTTCAAGGAGGCAGTTAAAAATGGCTGGGGTGCAAGGATTCGAACCTTGGAATGCAGAGATCAAAACCCTGTGCCTTACCACTTGGCGACACCCCAACAGAGCCAAGCATTGTGCTTATTAAAGGTTATTTTGTCAACAAAAAACACCTAAAAAAAAGCCCGATCCCACCAGATAGCGGCAATCGGGCGATGCATGCAATGCTCTCTACAGTAAATCGTACTGCTTGAGTTTTTTACGTAGCGTGCCACGGCTCAGACCCAAGATACGGGCAGCACGGCTTTGGTTTCCACGGGTAAACTGCATAACCGCTTCCAAGAAAGGGGCTTCAATTTCGTTTAAGACCATTTCGTATAGATTTGCTGGCTCGGTACCACCTAGCTGGTCAAAGTAGCGCAACATTGCGTCTTTAACGTGCTGGCGTAGGCTTTTCGTTTCCGTGCTAGCGGGCTGTGTTTGAGTGTTGTCGTGTAATGTCGTCATAAGTTTCTCTCTGTATAGCAATTAATCAAAAAAGGACCCTGGTGAGCATTATAACACCAAGCTGCGCGAAGACAAGCCCAATTTGGGGTTTTTCTTGTTTTTTTTATGAGCGACGGGAAAAGACCAATCTCACCCAATCACCCGCGACAGCCTTATCCACAAGCTGGCATTGTGGTGCATAGGCGGCCACAACACTATCTGCTTGATGGGCAAGGATGCCGGATAGCAGCAGTGTTCCATTTGTTGTCAAGGCGGCGCTAAGTTGCGGCGCTAATTCGATGAGGGGGGCCGCTAAAATATTGGCGACAATGAAAGGCGATGCAGGTAATGGTTTGTCATTGGGTAAGCGACACGTTAATTGATGCGCTGGCGTCGTATTTCGTGTGGCATTATCAAGCGTTGCATCAATGGCTTGCGGATCATTGTCGATGGCCAGTACGTGTTTGGCGCCTAATGTTAGCGCGGCAATCGCTAAGATGCCGGAGCCGCAACCAAAATCGATAATGGATTCATTAACAGGCGGGTGGGCTGCTAACCACTGTAAACATAGACTGGTTGTTTCATGCGTGCCACTACCAAATGCTAAACCGGGATCTAGCCAAACAACTTTTGCCGTATCGTTTGGTGTATCAGCGGTGCTAGGACACACCCATAAGTCGTGACCAAAATGCATGGGTTTAAAATCTTGCAACCAAGCACGTTCCCATGCTTGATCCGGTAACAAGCTTTTTGTGATTTGCGAAAAGGCTTCTGGTGTACAGTGTTGTTGTAATTGTAACAAGACAACATCGAGATTCTCATCCAAAGTAAATAGTGCGGTGAGTATTGCTTCTGCCCATAGTGGTGTGGCATCAACGCCTGGCTCTAGGATAGGGTCATCACCGGCATCTTGCAGTGTGACGGCAACAGCACCCCACTCGCTGAGTAAATCTTCGAGTGATTCTGCCGCTTCAGCGGTGGTCGGTATTGTGAGTTGTTGCCATGGCATGCGTGCAGCTTACCTAAAAAATCAATAATTTCAATGAGTTAACCACTTTAGCCTTCTATGGAGGCTAATTTGTGGTTGAGATAGCCTTCCTGGAAGGCTACAATTGGTCTGGGTTAGACGTTTTGGGAGGCTAGTATGCGCGAAGTTATCAGAGAAATTATTACGAGCTTTCATCAAGAAGCGTTACCAAGTGCCATGCCGAGAGAGCTAGCCTATCCTGTTTTACCTGCATCAATAAGAAAAGCGGTTGTGTTTACGGGTATGCGTCGCGTGGGTAAAACATATTTGATGTATCGGCATATGCAGCAGCAGTTAGAGCATGGTTTAGATAAAACAAAGTTACTATACATCAACTTTGAAGATGATCGTTTATCAGCATTTACTGTCGATGACTTTCAAACGGTTTTAGATGTGTATGTTGAGCTTTATCCTCAACATATTAATGCGAGTGATGTGGCTTTTTATCTTGATGAAATTCAAACAATAGATAGCTGGGAATTATTTATTAGAAGACTGTTAGATAAAGAAAAAATGGCTATTACTATCTCGGGCTCATCTTCTAAATTATTAAGCAAAGAAATTGCAACAAGCTTGCGTGGGCGTTGTGTTACGCAGGAAGTGACGCCGCTTAGTTTGCGGGAATATTTAGCTTATCGAAAAGTTGATATAAAGAAATCGGTTACAAAAAAACATCTGGCTACGATGCTGCATCATGCTAATGATTATTTGAATCGGGGTGGTTTTCCTGAAACTTTAGATTTAGATTCAGGATTGCACCGCAATATTGTTCAGTCTTACGTGAATGCGACAGTGTTTCGTGATGTCATTCAGCGTTATGCGATAAAAAATTCAGGTGTCGTAAAACTGTTTTTATTATACTGTCTACAAAGCATCTCATCATTATTGAGTGTAACGAAAGTTTATAAAGACTTAAAATCTAGGGGAGCGTCTGTTGGGCGGGATTCTTTGTATCGTTATCTTGAGTATTTTGAAGATGCTTTTTTACTGTTCCGAGTGCCGATTTATTTGCTGTCTGCGAGAAACCGCCAACTTCACCCCATGAAAATTTACTGTGTTGATCCTGGCATTATTACCGCTTATTCAATGAAAAAAGATCGTGAGGCCGGTGTACAACTTGAAAATGCTGTGTATGTGCAGTTACGGCGTTTAGGTTGTGAAGATATTTTCTATTATAAGACCCAGTCGGGGAAAGAAGTAGATTTTATTGCGCAACAGTCGAATGGTGAAAAACGCTTATACCAAGTTTGTTTGGACATGCGTGATGAAAAAACACGTCATCGTGAAATCAGTGCCTTGGAAGAGGCTGCCAGAGAGTTAGATATGCAGGAAGGCACAATAATCACGCGAGATTATCGTGAAGACATCAAGTTGGATGGCCTCACGATACAGGCGATTTCTTACGCTGAGTGGGCGCTATAGGCTTACAGATTCAGCTTTTCTTCCAAGTAATGAATCGTCACGCCACCTTTAGCAAAGTTCGCATCACGTACGATGTTTTGCTGCAAGGGGATGTTGGTTTTAATCCCATCTATAACAAACTCATCTAACGCAATGCGCATTTTAATTAAGGCTTCTTCGCGTGTATCACCGTAAGCAATTAACTTACCAATCATCGAATCGTAATAGGGTGGCACGGTATACCCCGTATAAATATGCGATTCAACACGTACACCATAACCACCCGGTGGGTGATACAAGGTAATTTTCCCGGGGCAGGGTGTGAATTTCTCAGGATCTTCTGCATTAATTCGACACTCAATCGCATGCCCTTTAAACGTGATATCTGATTGCTTAAAGCGTAATGGTTCGCCTGATGCAACACGTAATTGTTCTTCAATCAGATCAACGCCGGTGATCATCTCTGTCACAGGATGCTCGACCTGAATACGGGTATTCATTTCAATAAAGTAAAATTCACCGTTTTCAAATAAGAATTCAAAGGTGCCGGCACCACGATAATTCATATTAATACAAGCATTAACGCAAGACTCACCAATCGCTTTACGTTGTTCTGGGGTAATGCCTGGCGCGGGGGCTTCTTCGACAACTTTTTGATGCCGACGTTGCAGTGAACAATCACGTTCGCCTAAATGAATCGCGTGACCTTGCCCATCACCTAAGATTTGTACTTCAATATGACGTGGTGTTTCTAAGAATTTTTCCATGTACACCATGTCATTATTGAAAGCATTCTTTGCTTCGGTGCGCGTTAGGTTGATCGCGTTGAGTAAAGCTGCTTCGCTATGAACAACACGCATGCCACGACCACCGCCACCACCTGCTGCTTTCACAATAATAGGGTAACCGATACGTTTTGCTGTCGCTAAATCGTGTTGTGGATTATGACCAACAGATCCATTGGAGCCAGGCACTGTTGGCACGCCCGCTTCTTTCATCGCAGCAATCGCGGTGACTTTATCACCCATTAAGCGAATAGCATCAGGCGTAGGACCAATGAAGGTAAATCCGCTATTTTCTACGCGTTCTGCAAAGTCTGCATTTTCTGCGAGAAAACCATAGCCAGGGTGGATGGCAACAGAATCTGTGATTTCTGCCGCACTAATAATGGCAGGCACATTTAAATAACTGTCAGTAGCTTGTGCTTTACCGATGCAAACTGCTTCATCGGCTAGCTTTACATGCATTAAATCTTTATCAGCGGTGGAATAAACCGCGACAGTTTTAATGCCGAGTTTTTTACAGGCGCGCAGAATGCGCAAGGCAATTTCACCGCGATTGGCGATGAGGACTTTCTCAAACATAATCGGATTCCTTGCAATTATTCAATGACAAACAATGGTTGACCAAATTCAACGGGTTGTCCGTTGTCGACAAGGCGTGCTTTTACTACGCCGTCTTTGTCAGCGTCGATTTGGTTCATCATTTTCATGGCTTCAACAATGCAGAGTACATCACCTTTTTTCACTGTGTGGCCTACCTCTACAAATGCGGGTGAGGTGGGTGCAGGTGCAGTATATAGGGTGCCAACCATCGGCGATGTAACCACATGACCCGATAGTTTATTAGATTCCTCAGCAGGCTTTTCAGCGGCGGCTGTGGGTGCTGCAGGCGCGGCGGTAGGTGCTGCGGCGACTGGGGGTGCTGCAATCATTTGTGCGGCAGCAGCAGGTGCGCCACGGCAAATGCGCACAGATTCTTCGCCTTCTTTGATCTCAATTTCGAAAACACCGGTTTCATCGATCAGTTCGATGAGTTTTTTGACCTTACGTATATCCATGACACAATTCCTCATAACAATGGTGGGCAATTGCCCAAGAAGACGCTATGAAAACCTAATTTCGCCGATTTTGCAAGTATATGACCTGAAAAAGTAGTCAACGCCAGAAAAACAATAGGTTGTCAAAACATGAGCACATCAGACAATATTAGTATGGCACATATGCATGATATCGTCCAGTTCGGCGAAGATGCCTGCAAAATAGGGGGTTGGTTCTGTTTTGTGAGTAATTTTTGATGTCACAGAGCACAGTCTGTTGTATAATCCCGGCATGAACAAAACAACAGCGATAACACGCATTATTCCCTGGGTCGTTTCTTTGGCCTTATTTATGGAACTGGTTGGCGCGACGAGCCTCACCGTTGCGATTCCTGCTATTTCACAATCTATTCATGCTGATGTGATCAGCTTGAAACAGTCGTTAACGAGTTATTTGATTAGTCTTGCCATTTTTATCCCCATTAGTGGTTGGTTGTCTGAAAAATACGGTGCAAAACGCATTTTTATTTTTGCGGTCATCAGTTTTTCATTGAGCTCCTTGCTATGTGGATTTTCTACGAACCTATCTAGTTTAGTGATCTTTAGAATGTTACAGGGGGTAGGAGGCGCCTTGACGTTGCCCGTTGCACGTTTAATTATTTATACTGCGTTCCCCAAAACCTCACTGGTGAAGGCGACAAACGTGGCGTTAATTCCAGGTATGCTGGGGATTGCGCTAGGGCCAGTGATTGGTGGTGTGCTAGTGCATTATTTGTCGTGGCGTTGGATCTTCTTTATTAACGTACCGGTTGGCATTTTTACGGTGGTTATGGCATCGAAGATGTCTGAAGTGGTTAAGCAGCTTGATACAAGGAAGCTAGATTGGTGGGGATTTATTTTATTTGGGGTTGGTTTAGCAGTCTTTGCTTTTGCTACAGAATCTTTAGATCAAGGTTTGTTAAGCCTGCTTAAAATAGGTGGATTAACGCTGTTTTCTTTGGCGCTATTAACCACGTACTTTTATCATAGCAAACGAAAAAAAGATTGTTTGCTTGATTTAACCCTATTTAAAGTACATACCTTTAAAATTGCGATGATCATGAACTTTTTCTCACGATTTTTATCAGGTGCAGTGCCATTTTTGTTGCCGCTGATGTTGCAGCTGGGTTTAAAACATAATGCCATGGACGCTGGGTTTATTATGGTTCCTTATGCGGCAGGCATGATCATGGTACGTTTCTCTGTTTCATGGATTTTAAAAAATCTTGGGTTTAAGCGAGCGTTACTATGTAATGCGTTTTTACTATCAGGCGCGACAGCCTGTTTCAGCCTCATTTCAACGAGTAGTTCACTAAGCGTTGTTATCTTTATCGTTTTCCTGGGTGGTGTATTTGTCTCGCTACAATTTGGTTTTGTGAATACCTTATTGTTTGTTGACATGGAAGATCATGAGCTACCACAGGGCACCAGCATCGATGCGACGATGCGACAATTAGGGCTGAGTTTTGGTATTGCGTTGGGTGCGATGTTATTGCGATTATACGTCGGTGATGACTTTCACCACACGACCGTTGTGATTGATATGGCGATCTTTCACCGCGTATTTTTACTGCTTGCCTGTGTGCCGATTTTATTGATGCCCGTATTGCTCTGCTTAAACAAGAATGATGGGCATATCGTGAGTGGGAAGCGTTTTAATTAGTGTTTTGGCACAAACACCCACGTATCGTTACCGCCTTTGTGGCCTAACCATTGGTCAAGCTGATTAGCGGGTTCGTGGATGGCCTTAAAGCCTTTTAGTGCAGGTTTGACATGATGCAGTGCGCTGGTGCGGGTGATCACAATGGTGTGCGGATGCGCTTTTAAAAACGCAGGGAATTCTTTCGCAAAATTGTCGCCATGGATGCCTGTGCTGGGGTGGGCGGATTTTAAATAAAAACCCATCTTATTATTAGTATGCACCATCACCAATTGCCATTTATCCCAACTAGCGAGTTGACTTGCTTCATGCCGTACCGTTTCAGCTAAACGATGCAGTGGACCATGTTGCGCGAAGATAGGCATGACAATAGCAAAGATTAAAAAGTATAAAGCAATAAACACACCGCAAACCCACGCGGCAATGCGACAACGTGTGGTATGTACGCCGTCGCTCACGATCCAGTTAGCTGTGAACAGAATGGCAAACGGTACCATCATGAGCGTGTAGTAATTTCGGCGAGAACCACTGAAGGTCATGAACAAAAAGACTAACAAGGTCGCCAGCGCTGCCCAGCGCGCACTATCGCTTAGGCTGTGCCAGCGTTTCACCGCATCCACACATGCGGGGATAAAAAACAAAGTCCATGGCAATAAATATAATGGCAAATAATATAGATAGACATAGAAAGGCTCTTTGTGATCAAAGGGCTGAAAATAACGTAAGAAATTTTCTTGATACACTTTACCTAAGCCACTGTCGCCGTAATGTTGCGGGTTATGAAAGTGGGAGTATAAAAAAGGTGTTAAATAGAGTGCTATGGCGGGCAGTAGGGCAAGTATGACCCGCGGATTTAAATGTATGCGCCAACGATTTTCCATGAAGAAATCGGGCAATATCGTAATCGCGACAATGGCCATGGCCACAGGGCCTTTTAATAAGCTAGCAAGGGCTAATAGTAAAAAGAATACCGTATAACGCCAGAAATCTGATCGCTGACGATTCTCAAAATACCAGGTAATGGCGATTAAAAACCCTGCGACGTTTAACATGTCAGCGCTAATGACGCGTGACCAATAAATCACAAAGAAAGTAGAAACCATTAACCAGCCGGCAACTAAACCGACTTGTGGGTTCGCGCTACGTTTACCGATGCGAAATACGCACCAGACACTTAATATACCGGCAAGCGCTGAAGGAAAACGCAAACTCCACTCGTTGAAGATGCCCGTAAGCCACGTTAATGAAACAGCGGCCCAGTAACTGAGTAAAGGTTTATCGTAGTAGTTGAAACCATCAAGGTAAGGGTGCCAATAGTCACCACGCACTAACATCTCCCAGGTGATGTCTGCCCAGCGACCTTCTTGTGTCCACAGCTCGCGTGCACCAAGCATTAAAAGTGTTAATAATGCAGCAACGACCAAAAGGTGGAAGAGGTTTGCCTGACATCCCCACAGGCGTTGACGTATGTCGAACGTTTTTTGACTATCCATCCTTGCATTGTACCTCAGTTCGCTGTAATTTTGCACATTCACGAAACAAAGGAGTCCCAAGTGGCTAAAATGAGAACAGAGACAGACAGTATGGGTCAAATTGATGTGCCAGCCGATCGTTATTGGGGCGCACAAACGCAACGTTCCTTACATCATTTTGCTATTGGGCATGACACGATGCCACCTGCGTTGATTAAGGCGTTTGGGATCCTAAAAAAATCTGCAGCCTTAACGAATGAAGCCTTAGGTAAGTTACCGACAGAGAAAGCGAAGCTGATTGCACAAGCGGCGGATGAAGTGATTGCTGAAAAGCTTAACGATCATTTTCCATTACGCATTTGGCAAACCGGTAGTGGTACGCAAACCAATATGAATACGAACGAAGTCATTGCAAATCGCGCGATTGAAATTAACGGTGGTAAGTTGGGTAGCAAAGAACCAGTGCATCCTAACGATCATGTGAATATGTCACAGTCCTCGAACGATACATTTCCAACCGCGATGTATATTGCGGCAGCGACGTCAGTGAATGAAAAATTATTGCCAGCGATTGTTGAGTTGCGCGATGCATTCGTTAAAAAACAGCATGAATTCAATGATATTGTGAAAATTGGTCGTACGCATTTACAAGATGCAGTGCCATTAACTTTAGCGCAAGAATTCTCGGGTTATGTGGCGCAATTAAGTGATTCGATTGACTATATTGAACGTTCTTTAAATGGCTTATACCAGCTTGCGATTGGCGGAACAGCCGTGGGCACAGGTTTAAATGCACATCCTGATTTTGGCGATCAGGTTGCTGCACGTATTGCGAAAGAAACGGATCTACCTTTTGTGTCTTCCGCCAATAAATTTTCATCGCTAGCTGCACACGATGCATTGGTGATGGCGAGCAGTGCCTTGCGTGGCTTAGCGTGCGCTGTGATGAAAATTGCGAATGATATTCGTTGGTTAGGTTCGGGTCCTCGTTGTGGTTTAGGTGAATTACATTTGCCGGAAAACGAGCCGGGTTCATCGATTATGCCAGGAAAAGTTAATCCCACGCAGTGCGAAGCGATCACCATGGTGTGTGCACAAGTGATGGGGAATGATGCGGGTGTAGGGTTTGCGGGTAGCCAAGGTAACTTCGAATTGAATGTGTATAAACCCATGATGATTTATAACTTCATGCATTCGCTAACTTTGTTAAGTGATGCCAGCGATATGTTCCGTCAATTTTGTGTGACGGGCTTAGAAGCGAACAAAGAAAGAATTACCTATTTCTTACAGCAATCCTTGATGTTAGTGACGGCCTTAAATCCTGTGATTGGTTACGATAAAGCAGCGGCCATTGCGCATAAAGCATTGCATGATCAATCTACCTTAAAAGAAGCTGCCGTAGCGCTGGGCCATTTAACCGCAGAAGAATTTGATGCGGCGGTTAAGCCAGAAGAAATGACTGCACCGAAGTAACTGCTGGCTAACCTTGTCATCTTGGCTACTATTGTCATCCCGCGCTTGGCGCGGGATCCCCATCTAGCACCATAGTGCTATCAGGAGACCTCGGATTGTATTTATCATAGCGATGTACAATTTACTAATTTTCAATTAGTATTTCAGTTTGATTTTACTAACTCTCACTTAGTAAACTCTATCTGAATGAGCATTTTGACGTCAATAATATTGCAAAAACCCACTCACCACATCATTTAAAAAACGATGTCCGTGATCGGTGAGCGTAAAGCCATCGGGTGTGAAAGTAATTAATTCTTTGGTCATTAGCTCAGTGAGCGCCGGTTGCAACACATCAAAGGATAAGCCGGTCGTGGTTTCAAAGTGTGTGCGTGAGACAGCTGCCTGCAGGCGTAACACATTCAACATATATTCAAATGGTAATGCAGCTTTCTCTAAGGTTCGTCGTTCTAAAACAAAATCATCGGCACATTTCGTTGCTGTGTTGTCCACTACTGTCATCCCGGGCTTGACCCGGGATCTCCATCTAGCACCATAGCACTATCAGGAGATGCCGGCTCGTCGGCTGGCATGACAAGGGGATATCATCCCGGCTTTGAGCCGGGATCCCCGGCTATTGCGGTTCTCTTATCAATATCTCAGCTCTATGCGCCAGCTTATTTTGTACGTAGAATCATTGTAACTTTGTTTTACGTATATCTTGAAACCCTCGTAAATATACGTAGAATATCCTTATGTGCTTTTTACGTATTCTGTGTGAGGTGAGAATGAGCTTATTTATCGGGCGTGAAATTGAGTTAGAAGATCTTAGGCGTCAAGCCCAAAAAAAGATTGCCAGTCTTATTGTGATCAAGGGGCGTAGACGCATA
The DNA here is from genome assembly GCA_021604705.1 of marine bacterium B5-7. Classification (NCBI taxonomy): domain Bacteria; kingdom Pseudomonadati; phylum Pseudomonadota; class Gammaproteobacteria; species marine bacterium B5-7. The sequence continues at coordinate 58,619 of BQJM01000005.1, forward strand.
GGAAAAAGCCGTCTCATCGAAGAGTTCTGCGCGAAATACAAACATTATATGTTTGTAGGATTACCTCCCACAGATAAAACGGCTAAACAAGGTCAGATCGATGAATTTGCGAGACAGTTAGGCTTAATGTTTGGTTTGCCAGGTATAAAAGCAGATGATTGGAGTACGTTATTTTTGTTACTTGCCAAGCAAACGGAAAAAGGACGGGTCGTGATTGTACTGGATGAAATTTCCTGGATGGGTTCATTAGATCCTGATTTTCTTGGGAGGTTAAAAACGGCCTGGGACTTATACTTTAAAAAAAATTCGAGATTGATTTTAATTATTTGTGGTTCTGCATCAAACTGGATTGATAAAAATATTTTATCAGGCACAGGTTTTATGGGTAGGGTATCTTATACTTTATCCTTAGGTGAATTGCCATTAAATGATTGTGACCACTTTTGGGATGATGTAGGCAGTCATTTTTCACCCTATGATAAATTTAAACTGCTTTCTATCACAGGTGGTGTTCCTAGGTATCTTGAAGAAGTGCAAGTACAATATTCTGCTGAAGAAAACATAAAAAACCTTTGCTTTAAAAAAGGAGGATTGCTCGCTCATGAGTTTAAGCAAATATTTTCAGATTTGTTTGGGGCGCGAGCTGAAAAATATAAAAAAATAGTGAAACTTCTAGTGCAAGGAACGCTTGAATACACCGAAATTTGTGAGAAATTAAATGTAGGTAAATCTGGCCTTATCAGCGGTTACTTAAATGATCTCACACAATCTGGATTTATTAGTCGTGACCATACTTGGGATCCTAAAACTGGCATTAGTGCACCTTTATTATTTAAGTATCGATTGAAAGATAACTACTTAAGATTCTATCTGAAATATATAGAAAGAAAATTACCTGAAATAGAAAGAAATATTTATCAAATGAAATCTTTACAATCCCTGCCAGGCTGGGCAGCACTCATGGGACTTCAATTTGAAAATCTTGTATTAAATAACAGGGTTTTTATACATAAAAAATTACGGCTGTCATTAGATGATATTGTGGTAGAAAATCCCTACTTTCAGCGTAAAAAAAACCATCGTGAAGCTTGTCAAATTGACTATATGATTCAAACTAGAACGAATGTTTTATACATCTGCGAAATAAAGTTCTCAAGAAATCTTTTAAGAAAAGAAATCGTTTCAGAGATGAAAGATAAATTATCTCGACTTTATTTGCCAAGAGGTATGTCAGCTTGTCCGGTGTTAATACATGTGAATGGTGTTAGTGACAGTGTACTAGATAGTAATTATTTTACTGAAATCATTGATTTTAGCGAAGCACTTAGCTAGATTTTAAAGACGGCCACTGATGAAGGGGTTTCCAGAGCTTGCACACGCGACCTTGAATTTTTATGGGTCGCGTTAATCTTTGTTCTCATTGTGCCATTTTAAGTGCGTCTAAGATTTCTTGAGGCAACCTTGCTCCTTTAACAGCGTTCTCTCCCATTAACGTGTCAATTTTTCTCATAGTTTCTGGTGTTAGGAGAGCATCCGTTGCAGCAACATTTTCCTTTAGGTGCGCGAATTTCGTTGTCCCAGGGATAGGGATAATGTCTTCACCTTGTGCTAATAACCACCCTAAAGATAATTGCGCTGTCGTTAAATGATTGTCTTTTGCGATCTCAGTAAGCTTTTCTACGATCTTGTAATTTTCTTCAAAACAACCGGCTTGGAACTGAGGAACGAGGTTTCTAAAATCATCATCTGCAAAAGATAGTGGTGAGTTAATGGTATTTGTAAGAAAGCCCCTTGCTATAGGACTATAAGCGACAAAGCCTATGCCAAGTTCTCTGCAAATCGGTAAGACTGCATTCGCAGGGTTTTGCACTGTCAGGGAATATTCAGTTTCCACTGCTACTAGTCTATCACCTAGAATGGCATGTGCTTTCTTAATAATGTCAGCATTCACCTCGGATAAACCAACATAATGCACTTTACCTTCTTGAATTAATTCTTTCATGGCCATGATAGGTTCTTCTATCGGGGTTTTTTGATCGTGCCTATGTAGGAAAAAAATATCTATATAGTCTGTTTCCAGCCTCTTTAAACTTGCATCGCATGCAGCTTTGACATAGTTTCTAGAATTATCGAGAGACATATCATCCTCTGTTCTTTTTATCCCACATTTTGTCGCAATGACAATTTTATCTCGAAAAGGTTTAACTGCTTCTCCGAGCATTTCCTCACTTAAGCCTTTGCCATACATATCCGCCGTATCAAAAAAGGTCACCTCTAATTCTTGATACGCAGATCTAATGAGAGAAATCGCTTCGTGCTTATCTAAAGTTGCACCGTAAAACTCAGACATCCCCATACAACCATAGCCCATGGCGGAGACTAATGGGCCAGAATGTCCCAATTTTCTAAATAACATAAAAACACCTCTGAAAAAAATTAAGCACTAATTTCCTATCTATACATACGCTAGCTCAGTCAGAACTGGATTTGTTGATGCCAGTTATGCTGCTTACAGATAGGATTATAAAATAAAGGTTGTGATACTGCCTAAAGATAGATTGATTTGCAATAGTCGAGAACTCTTCTTTTCTGTTACAAAAACCCACTGACCACATCATTTAAAAAACGATGCCCGTGATCGGTGAGCGTAAAGCCATCGGGTGTGAAAGTAATTAATTCTTTGGTCATTAGCTCAGTGAGCGCGGGCTGCAACACATCAAAGGATAAGCCTGTCGTGGTTTCAAAGTGTGTGCGTGAGACAGCTGCCTGCAGGCGTAACACATTCAACATATATTCAAATGGTAATGCAGCTTTCTCTAAGGTTCGTCGTTCTAAAACAAAATCATCGGCACATTTCGTTGTTGTGTTGTCCACTACTGTCATCCCGGGCTTGACCCGGGATCTCCTGCTAGTACTGTCGTCATCCCGCACTTCCAGATATTGCTTCGGTTGCTTGTATTTTGTTAAACGCACAATATCGCCGGTTCTCGGATCAGTCAGCTTACTATGCGCGCCTGCACCAATGCCATAATAATCGCCGAAGCGCCAATAGGTAAGGTTATGTTGACACTGTTTATTCGGCTGCGCGTATGCCGAGACCTCGTATTGCAAAAAACCTGCTTGCTGCAGCAAACTTTTACCTTTTTCTTGCATAACCCACAGCGTATCACCGTCGGGTGTTTTTGGTGGATGACGATGAAATAAAGTGTTCGGTTCCAAGGTTAATTCATACCAAGAAAGGTGTGTCGGTTGGCAATCAATCGCTTGTTGTAAATCTTGCATCGCAGCATCAACAGTTTGGTTGGGCAAACCATGCATAATGTCTAAGTTAATATTGTCAAAGCCAGCGTTACGTGCGACAGATACCGCGTTTAATGCTTGCGAACTATCATGAATGCGCCCTAAAGTTTTTAATTGCGCTGCGTCAAAACTTTGTATGCCGATGGATAATCGGTTAATGCCAGCCTGACGATATCCAACAAAGTGTGTGTTATCCACGGTGCCAGGATTTGCTTCTAGGGTGATTTCGGCATCCGTATCTAGCGGTAATAATGTCCTGATGCCATCGAGTAATGTTTTCATCGCATCACCAGAAAATAAACTGGGGGTGCCGCCTCCCATAAAAATGGACTGAACCGGGCGTGCACCGTAGCGAGCAATATCTTGACGCAGGTCTTTTAATAAGGTGTCGACATACTGTTTTTCAGGCACAGTTTCTTCGCGCAAAGTATGCGAGTTGAAATCACAATAAGGGCATTTGCGTATACACCAGGGGAAATGGATGTATAATGCCGTTGAGTCTGTTAGCGAGGATGTTGTCATGTCAGTGAAATCTCCACCTGAAATCTTATCACAAGAAGTGGTCGCAAGCTCAAAAATATTTTCAATTGAGCAAGTACATTTACGTTTTAGCAATGGCGAAGAACGTATCTATGAACGCTTTCTTTCACGCAACCGTGGCGCGGTGATGATATTACCCTTTCTTAATGACAATACCATTCTGATGATCCGAGAATATGCGGTAGGCATGGAAGATTACGAACTGACGCTGCCCAAAGGCTTAATCGATCCGGGTGAAACCTTTGAGGAAGCGGCGAATCGCGAACTCAAAGAAGAAGTCGGTTACGGTGCCAAGCAGATTGCACCACTGCGTAGCTTTAGCATGTCGCCAGGGCATGGTCGCGCCAGCATGCATTGCTTTGTCGCCGAGGACTTATATCCAGAGCGATTGGAAGGTGATGAGCCAGAGCCATTAGAGGTCATCGAGGTGTCTTTTGATGATTTAAGTGAGATTATTCAACGCGAAGATGTCAATGATGCACGAACGATTGCGACGCTTCTGTATTATCAACAGTTACATCGTTAATATTCCCTTAAGGTTATTGTGTGACAATAAGACAACACAATAAACCCCAAGGGATATTATGAATACAACAACACTCACCATGGATGCCCCCGTTGTTAATCGTGCGCAATCTACGGATCATATTTTTCATCGCTTAAACATCTTACGTGATCGCTTATATGCTTTAATTGTGCATGGTAATCGTTGCATGATAGAAGATTTGCTTGATGAACATGTCGATGTTGCTGATTTGCTCTTGGATTATCCTTTAAATAAAAAATTGTATCCGATTCATTTAGCTTGCACCTTAGAAAATATTAATATTATTGAATTACTGTTACAGCGTTATCACAATGTGAATGCAACAAGTTTTCATGATGGTTGGACGCCGCTACATTTGGCGTGCAAGTTTGGATGTCGTCATTCCATGCGTTTGTTGATTGAGAATGGCGCTGATGTGAATGCATTAGATGCGAATCACTGGACACCACTGCATGTTGCTTGTCAGTTCGGAAAAACGGATTTAATGCAGTTATTGCTAGATAGTGGTGCGAATCTGAGTTTGTCTGTGAAAAACAAACAACATCTTACACCAGAGTCTTTGTATAAAACGCAATTCACACAAGCGGATCCGATGATGCTAACATTATTACAGTTTCAACAAGGCTTGGTATGCTTAATGCAGAATAAAATGAAGCAAGCGAACACGATATTTCAACATGTGTCTAATGAACACCCTGAGTGGATGAGCGAGTGGGTGCGTCAAGTCAAAGAAAATAATACAAGATCACATATGACCGTTGGCGATCAAGATGTGTTTTTTGCATTGCCGGTTATTAATCAATACGTTTCGCATTAGCCTGCAAAAAATAGTGTGTTTCATCGACACTAATGCTTAATGTGCCCCCAGGAAATTTTATTTCAATGGGCCATCTTGTTTGATATTGTTGATGTGAAACTGCTGCAATCGCTAATGATCCACTGCCGCAGGCTTGTGTTTCTCCCGCGCCACGTTCGAAAACACGCGCTTTAATATGGTTTTCTCTTTGTTGAATAAATTCAATGTTTTGATCAAGATGATTTTCTGCGAAAGCTTGTAGTCTCGCTGTGTCATTTAAATCATCGCATGGGATCACCCAATGCGGATTACCCACGCTAACGGGATACACGGTTAATCCATCGACGTTTATCGCTGGTTTTAGCGTAGGTGCTGTTAAACCGATTTGTAATTGATGTTCATTTGTTTCACGCACTAATACTTCGCCGGCTACACAAGTTAAGGTAAAGGGGCGTGTCATGATCTCCATCTCATCCCAAAGATAGTGCGCCAAACACAATGCCCCATTCCCACATTGCTCAGCTTCACTACCATCGCAATTAAAAATACGATAATGCGCGACAGTATTCGCTTGTTTTGACGCGTCGATCAACAATGCTTGATCAAAATATAGATTTTGAACGCGAAATAGCATTACTTCGGGTGCGATATTTTCTGATCGCCCATCGATAATGAGAATTTTATTGCCTGCGCAAGACCAGTGTTCTATTTTCAAATTTAGTTATTCCTTCAGGCAAGAGTGCACGCCCCCTGACAAAAAGCGTTGGCGGCAGGGATAGCCGGCATCGAGCGCCAGGGATGGCTTTATGCGTCTTTTTGTCAGGGGGCGTGTACTCTTGCTTTTAATGCATGCTTAACAGACAGGCAATCAAGGCTATCCGTCATGCCAATAGCATTTCGTTTGTTGTGCATTCGAGGTATTATAGAGCAATGTTAATAAGAGGCCTACTTATGCTTTTCCGTCGCCCGATTCTTCTAAGCTGTTTCAGCGCAATCTTAGCGTTGTCAGCCTGTTCACGCCTCAATACTGGCGTGAATCCGCAGCCTGCACCTCATGGTGGTTCTGAGGCCGGTGCTGTCATGGGTGCGACCACGGGTGTTATGGGTGGTACCGCATTGGTGACATTACCTTTTGGTGCTGGTATTGGTACCGCGTTGGGTATTGCGACAGGCGCTTATTATGATTCGCCACAAGGTATCGTGTCCGATTTGCGTAAGCGACACATTCAAGTGACGCAGGTGGGTGATACGACCAAAATTTATTTGCCTGTGACGCGTTTGTTTAAGATCGATCAAACAACGTTGAATGAAAAAGAAGCCAAGCCCGTTTTAGATGATGTAGCCAAGTTGGCGACTCGCATGAAAGTGGTACCTGTGTACGTGGATGCTTACTCGGATAATGTATTGCCGATGGCAATGCGACAAGACATTACAGATCAAGAAGCGCAACAAGTTGCGGGCTTTTTATGGGCGCGCGGTGTACATCATCTAGATATTGCGAAGCATGGTCATGGTGATGCGCATCCTATCGCGACCAATGAGACGAACCTTGGTAGTATTCAAAATCGTCGAGTGGTTGTTACCTTGAAACAGCAAGTGGTGAGTGCTTAAACCACTGTCATGCATCCAGAATTATGCTACTGTCATCCCGCACTTGATGCGGGATCTCCATCTATTACTGCCTGAATCGCCTTAATCCGATCTTCATAATCCTCTGCAGAAAAAATCCCGGTACCCATCACAAAAGTATCCGCACCAGCTGCATGGGCTTCAGCAATATTGTCTTGATGAACGCCGCCATCAACACTGAGTTTAATCTCACGCGGCTGTGCCTCAATCATTGTGCGTATTGCGCGCAAACGATCGAGTGTCTCAGGAATAAATGTTTGACCACCAAACCCAGGGAAGACACTCATCATTAATACTAAGTCTAAAGAAGCCAAGAAAGGCGCGATAGTATCGATATTTTCATCTGGGTTTAACGCAAGTCCAGCTAAACAACCCCGTTTGTGGATGTGATCTAAGCTGGTTTGTACATTGTCACATGCTGGCGCATGGATGGTGATCCAACTTGCCCCTACATCGGCAAATCTATCTATCATGGACTCGACGGGATTAATCATTAAATGCACGTCAATCGGTGCAGTAATCCCTGTATTGCGCAAAGCGCGACAGACATCTGGGCCAAACGTTAAATTAGGAACAAAATGATTGTCCATGATGTCGAGATGAATGACATCAGCACCTGCTGTTAGCACAGCTTGGGCTTCTTCACCCAAGCGTGCCACATCTGCCGCCAGCAAAGATGGCGCCAGCGTAATATTAGACATCGAGAAGGCCTAAAGATTTAACGGTGTCGCGTTCTTGACGCAGCTCGTCAAGTGTTGCCTGAAATTTCTCTTGACCGAATGCATCGTGTTCAGCACCCGTGATCACTTGTACTTTTCCACCAACGGTTTTACAAGGGAAAGAGAAAATCAAGCCTTCATCTACGCCGTATTCGCCGTTAGAGACGAGACACATAGAGAAGGGTGCATCAGTATCGTGATACAAATGATAAACACCATTAATTGCAGCATTTGCTGCAGATGCTGCGGAAGATGCACCACGTGCTGCGATAATCGCTGCCCCACGTTTTTGCACGGTTGGGATGAAATTATCGGTAAACCAAGCGCGATCCGTAATGACATCCGCTGCAGGTTTTCCATCGATGCGTGCATTTGAAAAATCAGGAAATTGTGTGCTGGAATGGTTACCCCAGATAATCATGTTACGAATATCAGTGACATGCACATTGGCTTTTTTCGCAAGCTGCGTTTTCGCACGCAATTCATCGAGTGTTGTCATGGCGAAGAAACGATCATTCGGCATGTCTGGTGCATGGTGCATGGCAATCAGGCAATTCGTATTGCAAGGATTGCCCACAACAAATACTTTTGCATCGTCAGCAGCGGCATCGTTAATGGCGCGACCTTGTTTCTGAAAAATACCGCCATTAATTTTTAATAAATCTGCACGTTCCATGCCAGCTTTACGTGGTGCCGAACCGACTAATACAGCGGTGTTTACACCATTAAAACCTGCGTTTAGATCGGCAGTGCATTGAATGCTACGCAATAATGGAAATGCGCAATCATCTAATTCCATTGCCACACCCTCTAGTGCAGGTAATGCGGCTTCAAGTTCAATTAATTGTAAGTCAACTTCAGTTTCTGGACCGAACATTTGTCCGGATGCAATACGAAATAAAAGGGCATAACCAATTTGACCGGCTGCGCCTGTGACGGCGACTTTCATACGATTTTTCATGTTGTTTCCTCGAAAACGTTAGGATGGTGGATGCAGTGCTTCTAGCAAAAACACGCACATTAACTGCCATCCCTGGCGCTCGACGCCGGCTATCCCTGCCGCCGACGGTTTTTGCTAGAAGCGCTGCATCCACCCGAATAAAGTGTGTGGCAAATACTATCACAAACTGCTATTAAATAGGAAACAAATGTTGAAGCAGGCGAGCGGCAATCGATCGCATCATGAAACGCGCGGTTTCTTCGCGTTGTTGAATAAGTGGTAAGTCGCCAGGCTGTTGTAAACCCGCGCGTTTTCGTGTGCTTACATCATATAAGCTAATAGCTGCGGAGACAGATAAATTAAGGCTTTCAGAAAAACCGACCATAGGGATGCGATACAAGAGGTCGCAGGCCTCTTTTGCTTCAGGTGATAGACCGCGATTTTCATTGCCAAGCAATAAACAAATTGGTTTATCTAGGGGGAGCTCTTGTAGTGTCATGGAGGCATCCATACAAGCCCCGGCCAGTAATGGCGTAGGTTTTTCTGACAAAAAAGTATTTAGCGTGTCGTAATGATGAAGATGTACCCAATGAAATGCACCCTGCGTGACGCCTGGTGACTTTACTGCACGACCTTCTGCTTGAATAACGTGTACGTGTTGCACACCAAATGCTTCGGCGGATCGTACAATGGCTGCTGCATTGCGAGGATCACAAGGGGATTCGGCTGCAATATGAATAGATTGTAAACGTTGAGGAATCACGGTTGCGATACGTTCCTGACGTTTTTCAGTAAGAAAGGGCTGTACAGTGTTAATAACCGATTCAGCGCCATGTTGTTGTAAAATTCTTTCAATGTTGATGTTGGGCATTAGGGGTGTGTCTATGGTTGTTTTTCGTGGTTATGATATCCTATTCTCTTGTACGAATAAACTGAGTCAGGATTCGCGTAACTGATGAAAAACACGCATAAATACATCCATGTAGCTCGACGACGGCTATCCCTGCCGTCGACGGTTTTCCATCAGTCACCCGAATCCTTCCTGTGTTCACCTCATTTTGGAACCCGATTATGTTGAAAAAATTCTATTGTTTTTTATTGTTACTCCCTCTGATTACATTTGCAGGGCCAGAAACACAAACAAAAACCTTAACGCTTACCCCAGGAAAAACCTATCAAGTCTTAAAAGACAGCGGTTTGCCAGCAAGCACAGAGGGTAAAGTGAATGTTGTTGAGTTCTTTAATTATGGTTGCCCTGCCTGCTATCACTTTGAAAAAGAAGTTGAAGCTTGGTTGGCGACTAAGCCCGCTAACGTACATTTTACACGGATGCCCTTATCTTTTCACATTCAATGGGAAATGTTGTCCAAAGCGTATTTTGTTGGAGAAGAGTTGCAGGTGTTACCTAAGCTTACGCCCATTATGTTTGATGTTATTCATGTTAAGCGTCAGCGATTAAGCACGGAAAAAGACTTGATTCCATTTTTTGAAAAAGCAGGCGCGAATAAATCAGCTGTCGAGTCTGCTTTTAGCTTTAGCCCTTTGATTAATAATAAAATGTTGCAAGCACAGAATCTCATGAAGAAAAATAAAATCTTCATTCTGCCAACATTTATTATTGCCGGGAAATATAAAATTGATCCGAGCATGTTAAAAGAACATGCAGATCATTTGGTGACGGCTGTTCGGGCACTAGTGAACAAAGCACAAAACGAGACAGAAAAAACGGTATGAACATTGTATTGCCTGACGAACAATCGACCGAAGCATTGGGTGCTCGGCTAGCACCTTGTTTGCCAGAAAGGGCAATGATCTTTTTAGATGGTGACTTGGGTATGGGTAAAACGACACTGGTGCGTGGTTTGCTGCGTGCGCTGGGTGTGACGGGGCCAGTTAAAAGTCCAACGTTTACGTTGGTTGAGCCTTACGAACTGGATGAACGAACAGTTTATCACTTTGATTTGTATCGCACTAAAACGTGCGACGAAATCGAAGGGTTTGGTTTTCGAGACTATGTTGCAGAGGATGCGATTTGCTGTATTGAGTGGCCGCAGCGTGCCGCGGGCATGCTACCTACGCCCGATTTAATGCTGACGATAAGGCTTGAGTCAAGTAGTCGACAATTAGAAATACTTTCTGTTACGCCAAAAGGTGATGCGATTATGGAGTGCTTTTCGCATGCGAAAACTGGCTAGTACGTTAATATCGTTATGCTTAGTTGGCATGTGTGTTTCTCTGGCACAAGCAAGCAATCAACTGCGTAGCATGCGAATTTCTTCGGCGATGCATCCGATTCGTGTGGTGGTTGAGTTGTCAAAAAACCCGAGTTACCAAGTGTTTACACTACATCATCCAGAGCGTGTGGTGATTGATTTAAGAAAAACACAATTAAAAACGCGATTAAAATCTCTGAACAAATCCAATCGATTAGTTAAAAAGGTGCGTGTTTCAAAAAAAGCTCGTCAAGCGTTGCGCCTTGTGTTAGATATGCGCGTGCCAGTCAAAGTGAAAACATTCGTCCTGGAAACAAAGGGACATTATAATTCACGCTTAGTTTTAGACCTTACGCCGACACACACGGGTAAACAAAAAGCCCACGCGCTTCCGTCAAAAAAACTGACGTTTAAGCCTGTGCCTAGCAGCAAGTTACCGTTGCGTTCACGTGATATCACCGTGGTGATTGACCCGGGGCATGGCGGAAAAGATCCCGGCGCATCAGGTGCTCGTGGCACGCATGAAAAAGCGGTGGTATTGCAAATCTCACGCCGCTTAGCGAATCTTATTAATCGACAGCCGGGTATGCATGCCGTCATGACAAGAAACCATGATGTGTATTTGTCTTTGCGCCAGCGTTTGCGTTTTGCGCGTCGCCATAAAGCAGATATGTTTATTGCGATTCACGCGGATGCTTATCGTAATCGTAAAGCGCATGGTGCGTCTGTATTTGCATTATCACAGCGCGGTGCGAGTAGTGAAGCAGCACGTTGGTTGGCGGAACGAGAAAATAAATCAGCTTTGGTCAGCGGCTTAGATTTAGGAGACAGAGGAGCTCAGCTCCGTTCTGTTCTTATTGATTTGTCACAAACGGCGACGATTGATGCCAGCTTGAAGTTAGGATTTTATATTTTAAAGAACTTAGATGTTTTTACGCGCTTACATCATGGAAAAGTTGAGCAGGCAGGTTTTGTTGTGTTGAAGTCACCGGATATCCCATCAGTTTTGGTAGAAACAGGATTTTTATCGAACGTGAAAGAAGAGCAGCATTTGCGTTCACCAGCTTATCAGCAGAAAATCGCGAATGCGATTTTATCGGGCGTGAAAACCTATTTCAAACGCTACCCGCCGGCCGGTACTTGGTTAGCTCATCAGTATCGCATTTCCAGACGCTGAGAAAAACGCTATAATTAGTTACTTTTTTATTCTTGGTGAGTACAGATGAGCACAAAAACCCGTTTTGCCCCTAGTCCCACAGGTGATTTACACATTGGTGGTGTCCGTACGGCCTTATTTAGTTGGTTGTATGCGAAAAACCAAGCAGGTCGTTGCTTGTTGCGCATTGAGGATACGGATGTAGCACGTTCTACGACCCAGTCTGCTGATGCGATCCTTGAAGGCATGCAGTGGCTGGGCTTGGATTTTGACGGACCCGTTTATCAAAGTGATCGTACAGCAGTTTATCAGGAGGCGATTGATCGCTTAGTTCAAGAAGATAAAGCTTATCGCTGTTATTGTTCTAAAGAACGATTAGATGCATTGCGTGAAGAACAGAAATCTAATAAGCAAAAGCCGCGCTACGATGGGCATTGCGCGCATTTAACCGATCCACAAGCAGGTGATTACGTTATTCGTTTTCGTAATCCACAAGAAGGCAGTGTTGTTTTCGATGATGCGGTACGTGGTCGTATTGAGGTGGCGAATGCAGAGCTGGATGATTTAATTATTGCTCGCAGCGATGGTTCGCCGACGTATAATTTTACCGTGGTGGTTGATGATGCGGAGATGGCGATCACACATGTTGTTCGCGGTGATGATCATATTAACAATACGCCACGACAAATTAATTTATTTTATGCGCTGGGTTTAACGCCGCCGACTTATGGTCACGTGCCGATGATTTTGGGCCCAGACGGTAAGCGTTTATCCAAGCGTGATGGTGCCGCTAGTGTCTTGCAATACCGTGAAGATGGTTATTTGCCCGAAGCGATGTTGAACTATTTAGTGCGCTTAGGCTGGTCTCATGGCGATCAAGAATTATTTTCTCTGGAAGAAATGGTGCAATTATTTTCTTTAGACAAGTTGCAGCGTTCGCCTGCGAGTATCAATCCAGAAAAATTGTTATGGCTAAATCAGCATTACTTAAAAACGTGTGAGTTGTCTTACGTGCTTTCAGCCGCTGCATGGCAGGCCAAGCATTTGAATCTGGATGTATCGCAAGGGCCTGATTTTTCTGCGGTGGTTGACCTTCAACGTGAACGTTGCAAGACCTTGGTTGAGTTGGTTGAGAGTAGTCGATTCTTTTATGAAGACTTTGATGCTTACGAAGAGAAAGCTGCGAAAAAGAATTTTAAAGTGGGTACGGTGGATGTATTGAAAAAAGTGCTTGACGGCATGCAGTCTGTCAGCGATTGGTCCGCAGAACCGGTGCATCAAGTGATCTTGGATACGGCCGAGGCCTTGGACTTAAAGCTTGGCAAAGTGGCGCAACCTATTCGTGTGGCCATTGCTGGTTGCGCGGTGTCACCGTCTTTGGATGTGACCTTGGTCTTGCTGGGTCGTGATAAAACTTTGGCGCGACTACAACGAGCGATTGAATTTTGTGGTGAAGATTGACTCCTTGGGGAGCAGACCGTAGAATCTTGCTTCCTTTGTTCTGTGACCAAACGCAGTCAAAAATGGGGCTATAGCTCAGTTGGGAGAGCACTTGCATGGCATGCAAGGGGTCGGCGGTTCGAGACCGCCTAGCTCCACCACTTTTCTATTTAAATGATGTTTTTCGTGTCACTCCGCCCGCCATTTATGGACCGTACTCCATAAATGGACGCCGTTTGAGGAGTACACTCCATAATTGTCGTCTTGTTTTAGAGCAGGATGCTTTGTAACTCATTAAAAAATAAGAAAATTTCTTTTTGATGGGGGTAGCAGCCAGAAAAAGGCAAAAGAAAATTAAATAATTTCCCTATCCCACAACGCATCCAAGAAATCTTGCCAAAACTAGGCATCATTGTGAAGCGGTATTTTTCAGAGAGCTAAGTTTTTTGGCTGAGAAATAGATAATGCTCAAAAGTATTGGGTCCAGGTTTAGATCGTATGATCTGCCAAGCTTCACGAGAGTTGTGTGGCAGCTTATCTTTGTTTTTATAGCTTGAATAGTCACGTGTAAACTGATTGAATTCGAATTGTTTTCCAATTTTCGTTTGATATCCAGGTTCTTTTTTTTCTGTTTCAGCTTTTTTCCAACCAATGACTAGGTCGCCGTAAGTTATTTTCTCTTGAGGAGGTGCTTTCGCGAAAGCACGTAGGTAAGCATTAAAACGAAATGCTTCGCCGAGTTGAGAAACAAAGAACGCTCGGGTCTTGGTATCATTCCTGTAATTTACGAGCAGCGTTGATGGCGTGATGGGGGCCTCACTATCCCATGGACCTACACGCTTTATTTTTTCTGGTTTTAATACCTCGCTAGTTTGTAGAAAATGAGCAATTCGCTCAGCTAGTGTTTGTTTAGAACCGTTGCTGGGGATCGCATTTTCTCGACAGAAGGCGACTAACTCTTTCTTTTCCCAATAAAATTGCTGAAAAGTTTCTTTTGACAGTGTTGCTGTTAAAGTAGGTCTGTTCATATAATACTCCACCTCACAAGGTACCCATAAAATCTTGTCAGAGCCATAGTTGGATTTGATGAGATTGCCGAAAATACGGCAGTATCACCGCATATTTTTCCATAATGTCGGCAATTGTGCTGCATATTTTCCGTAAAACAAATGATTAAGATAATAATAGTATCATTTTGCGACTGGATTCGCACACTGAATAGAGATTTATATCTCTGCTTGAGTAATTACCAGCGTATGTGCTAATATGCGCAGCCTTGCTAGTGGCTCTGCGATTAGTAAGGAAACGCAAAATGACTTGCGTCCCCATCGTCTAGAGGCCTAGGACGCCACCCTTTCACGGTGAAAACACGGGTTCGACTCCCGTTGGGGACGCCACTTCTTCGGCACCGCTATGTTATCTAATAATAAACCCTACATTGCTGTTGCCCCCATGATGGATTGGACTGACCGCCATTGCCGATACTTCATGCGGCTGTTAGCACCTAACATTGAACTCTATACAGAAATGGTGACGACCGATGCCATCTTGCATGGCGATCGCGATCGATTGCTTGCCTATGATGCGGCAGAGCATCCCTTGGTATTACAACTTGGTGGTTCAGATCCTACTTCATTAGCGCAATGCGCTAAGATTGCAGAAGATTATCAATACGATGCTGTGAACTTAAATGTGGGCTGTCCTAGTGATCGTGTACAGCGCGGCAAGATCGGTGCTTGCTTGATGTTAGAGCCTGAATTAGTTGCTGAAAGTGTTGCCGCGATGCGTGATACGGTTCATATGCCTGTGACGGTGAAAACACGTATCGGTGTGGATGAATGCGATAGTTACGAGCAGCTCAAACATTTTGTGCAATGCATTGCTGATGTAGGTTGTGAGCATGTGATTCTGCATGCAAGAAAAGCGTGGTTAAAAGGCTTGAGTCCCAAACAAAATCGAGAAGTGCCACCGATTCGTTATGATGTTGTGAATAAAATAAAACAAGATTTTCCTCAGCTGAAGATTACGATTAATGGGGAAATAAAAACGGTTGATCAAGCGAAAACATTGCTTGATCATGTTGATGGCGTGATGATAGGGCGTGAAGCTTACCATAATCCGTTTTTGTTGGCGGAATTACAACAAACATTTTATACGCCAGATGATAATGCATTAACTCGACAAGCGGTTATTGAACGCTTTATCCCTTACATGCAAACACAATTAGATCGTGGCGTTTATCTTAAGCATATGACACGGCATATTTTAGGTTTATTTCAAGGCTTGCCTGGCGCACGTGCCTGGCGTCGAAAATTAAGTGAGGGGGCTCACTTGCCCGGTGCTGATGTGACGCTATTGCTTAATGCAATGAATTGCTTGACGGACACTTGCTCAGGACGAAGCTGAGGATCAAGCTGCGCTTGCACAAACATATCGGGTTCAACAAATTTTTTCAAACTGTTATGTAATGTTTTCCGTCGATGATTAAATGCTTCACGGACAATCATTTCAAAGTGTTCTTTGTTATTTGCAATGCTTGGTAATGTCTTGTGAGGAATGATTCGAATCACAGATGACATAACTTTGGGTGGTGGGCTGAATGCCGTGGGCGGTACATCAAATAATACGCTGCAACTACAGTGATATTGCATCATAACGCTTAATCGTCCGTAATGTTTCCCGCCAGTGGGTGCGGCTAAACGCTCCGCCACCTCGCGCTGCACCATAAAAACCATATCGCGAATGCTGTCTGCGTAGCCGATCAAATGAAATAATAATGGCGTAGAAATGTTATAGGGTAGGTTCCCAATAATACGCAAGGGTCGTTTTTCGGTAAGCGCATGAAAATCCACAGATAAAACATCGGCTTGATGAATGCGAAGCTCTCCTAAGTCTTTACAAATATGTTCTAGCTTGGGAATAACATCGCGATCGAGTTCAATGGCATGCATTGTTTTTGTATGTGGCAAAATAGCTTGCGTTAATGCGCCGAGACCTGGTCCAATTTCGATAAGCGCATCGTCTTTTGTTGGGTGGATAGCAGAAACAATGTGTGTGATGACGGTTTGATCATTTAAGAAATGTTGACCAAAGCGTTTTTTAGCGTGATGTTTCATTCGGGTATTTATACTCGCATGGCCATTTCGACGGCCATATTAACAGCTGAACGCAGACTAGATACATTGGCATTACCTGTGCCAGCAATATCTAATGCGGTGCCATGATCCACGGAAGTTCGAATAAAGGGTAGCCCCAGTGTAATATTGACTGCCTCACCAAATCCTACAGCCTTCAATACCGGTAAACCTTGATCGTGATACATCGTTAAGAATGCATCCGCGCGCTGAAGATTTTTTTGTGTAAACGCTGTGTCTGCCGAAACACAACCAACTAAGCGCATACCCACTTTGCGTAATTTATCGAGTGTTGGATTAATGATGTCGATTTCTTCTCGGCCCAAATAACCATTTTCTCCTGCATGGGGATTTAATCCTAAGACAAAAATGGTGGGGTCTGCAATTTTATACCACTTACGCATATCCAAATGTAGTATCCGCAGCGTTTTTTCTAGTAATTCTGGTGTGATGGCGGCAGGTACATCAGCAAGAGGGATATGTGTTGTTGTTAATGCAACGCGCAAGTCATGTGTTGCGAGTAACATGACGACATGTTGCGCCTGACTATAATCGCGTAAAAATTCTGTGTGCCCACTAAAGGGTTTTCCTGAAGAAATAACAATGCCTTTATGGATGGGCGCAGTGACCATGCCCGCAGCTTGGCCGCGTATACAAATATCCGCTGCTGTTTGAATGGTATTTAATACGTAAGGGACATTGGCAACATCCAGTGTGCCTGGTGTGACAGGTTTTTCTAGGGAGACTGGCACCACACTTAAGTGGTAAGGTTTATGCGGTTTGGGGGCGGAGGTTAGTTCACATAAATTGATTGTCAGTGGCACGCGTAATTGCCGTGCACGCTCTTGTAATAATTTGGGATCAGCAACAGCGACTAATTCACAGGGGGCATTGCGGCTGGCTAATTGAATAATAATATCGGGACCAATACCGGCTGGTTCACCGCCGGTGATGACGATGCGTGGAATAGCGACCAAGGGAGTTCTCCAAATCGGTTTAAGTGTACTCATTATATAAGGGAAATGGTTGTCAAAACAAATGGTTCTCGCTATGCTGAGCGCATGATGAACGCTATGTCTAATTTTACACGACGCCTTGCATTTCTTGCGGGCGTTTTCTTATTAAGTGCTTGTGGTCAGTCAGGTCCCTTGACGTTGCCTGTGTCTGATCAGCCGGTAAAAGCAATGACGGGATCGCCATGAAGATCATTATTTTAGGCGCTGGACAAGTGGGGGGGACACTCGCCACGTATTTAGTGAATGAAGAGAATGATGTGACGGTTGTTGATTCCGATCCTGCACGACTGTCGGAATTACAAAATCGCTTAGATATTGGGACGGTGGTTGGGTCAGGCTCTTATCCTAATGTATTGAGACAAGCCGGTGCAGAAACTGCGGATATGTTAGTGGCGGTGACTAGTAGTGATGAAATTAACATTGTTGCTTGTCAGGTGAGTTACACTTTATTTCGTACACCAGTAAAAATCGCTCGCATTCGTTCCAGGCATTATCAAGCGTATAAAGAATTATTTGCGGATGAAGCGATGCCCGTGGATATTTGGATCAGCCCAGAAGGCTTGGTAACAAATTATCTGAAAAAACTCATTGATATGCCTGGCGCTTTACAGGTGTTAGATTTTGCGGGTGGTAAAGTTCAAATTGTATCGGTTAAACCAAATTTAGACGGCGAGCTGGTTGGAAAAACAATTAAAACTTTGCGAGGAGAATTGCCGGGAATCGATGCGCGTGTTGTTGCTATTTTTCGTGGCAATCATTTATTACCCTTGACGGGAAAAACACTCATTCAGCCGGGAGATGAAGTCTTTTATGTGACGGCGACGGCCGGCGTATCAAAAGTGATGGCGGGCATGGGACGTGGCAATCAAAGTAATAAGCGTGTCATGATTGCGGGCGGTGGTAACATCGGGACTAGTTTAGCAAAAGCGATTGAAGATAGTTACAACGTTCGCTTAATTGAAAGTGAGGCTAAGCGCGCACAACACCTCATTGAGGAGTTGAATAATACGACCATCCTTGTCGGTGATGTGGCAGATCGCAGTTTGCTAAGTAATGAAAATATTGAATATACGGATGTGTTTGTTGCTGTCACAAACAATGATGAAACGAATGTGATGGCATGTTTACAAGCTAAAAGGATGGGTGCGCGAACAGCCATTGCTTTGGTGGCAAAGACGGCTTACGTGGAGTTGCTGGAAACCAGTAGTGAAATTGATATTGTGATTGCACCGCAAACCATTACGATCAGTGGTATTTTAAAATTATTACGACGTGGTGACATTGTGAATGTTCATGCCTTGCGACATGGTGCAGCAGAAGCCATTGAAGTCATTGCACATGGTGATAGTGAAACCTCAAAAGTGGTTGGCCGAGAAATTGGTGAATTAGATTTGCCACCTGGCACACAGATGGGCGCGATTTTGCGTGGAGAAGAGGTAATTATTCCACATCGGGATACGCCAATAGCGTCAGAAGATCATGTTGTCATTTTCTTGGCGGATAAGAAACATATTCCGAAAGTGGAACGTTTATTCCAGGTTGGCCCAGCGTTTATTTAAAGGAATTGCTGTCATCCCGGAATTTGCCGCAGGCAAATATCCGGGATCTCCGTCTACGCTGACAGAAAATTAGGAGCAAAGAATGCGATTCTTCGCGATATTCAGAATCTTAGGCGTCCTACTAATGCTGTTCAGCCTTAGTATGTGGCCGCCTATTTTTGTGAATTGGTATTACCAAGACGACAGCGCTTGGCCATTTCTCATTAGTTTCTGCTTAACCTTGTTGGTTGGTTTTTGCATGTGGGGGTTGGGGAAACAGCGCCAGCAAGAATTGCGCCCACGTGATGGTTTTTTAGTGGTGACTTTGTTTTGGACCGTGCTGTGTGTGTTTGCATCTTTGCCGTTAATGATTGCGAAACATCCGCACATTGGATTTACCAATGCGATGTATGAAACGGTGTCGGGTTTTACAACCACCGGATCGACGATCTTAACGGACTTCAGTACTTTATCGCACGCGATTTTATACTACCGACAGCAGTTACAGTTTTTAGGTGGCATGGGGATTATTGTATTAGCGATTGCCGTCTTACCTATGTTGGGTGTTGGTGGCATGCAATTGTATCGCGCGGAAACGCCGGGGCCTATCAAAGACAGTAAATTAACCCCGCGGATTACTTCAACAGCAAAAACCCTATGGTTTATTTATCTTGGTCTTATTATTGTTTGTGCGATTAGTTATTGGCTAGCGGGCATGACGCCTTTTGATGCAATTTGTGAAAGTTACAGCACGGTTGCAACGGGTGGTTTTTCGATTCATAGCAATAGTTTCGCCTTTTATAATAGTGATTTAATCGATTGCATTGGGATTCTTTTCATGGTGTTGGGTGGGGCTAACTTTGCTTTGTTTTATGCTGCACTGAATGAAATGAATTTCAAAGTATTCTGGAAAGATGAAGAATTTCGGGCTTACATTAAAATTCTGTTAGGCTTCTCGCTTATTTCCTGTGTGGTATTGTTGTTCCACAATGTTTTTCATGATTCGCGTCATGCGTTTATAGAAAGTTTGTTTAACATTAGTTCTTTAATGACAACCACGGGTTTTATTGATGCACCATTTGATTCTTGGCCATCCTTCTTGCCAATTTTAGTGATGTTAGGTGCGATGATTGGTGGTTGCGCGGCATCGACCAGTGGTGGGATTAAAGTGATCCGTATTTTGTTGTTATATAAGCAAACACGCCGTGAAGTTGAGCGCTTGATTCATCCGCGTGCAGTCATTCCAGTAAAATTTGGTGGACAAGTATTACCGGATCATGTGGTTCAATCCATGTGGGGTTTTATTGCAGCATTTCTGGTGATTTTCTTCGTATTAATTCTGGCACTGATGGCGACAGGCCTGGATTTGCGCACGGCATTTGGCGCGGTTGCTGCGAATATCTCGAATGCGGGCGCGGGTATTGGCGCGGTTGCACATCACTTTCATGATGTTTCTGATGTCGCAAAATGGTTATTGATTGTTGCGATGTTAGCGGGGCGATTGGAAATTTTTACGATCCTTGTTTTATTTAGCCCATCATTCTGGCGGAAATGATGTAGTTCTTTTGTCATCCCGCACTCCACTGTCATCCCGCACTTGATGCGGGATCTCCATCTATCTCCACTGTCATCCCGCACTTGATGCGGGATCTCCGTCTATCTCCACTGTCATCCCGCACTTGATGCGGGATCTCCATCTATCTCCACTGTCATC